>NZ_JAXGWW010000038.1:0-14820 GCF_040773105.1 Lentilactobacillus sp. | reverse complement strand
TGGATGACTTATGCGCATTCATGTAGTCAACAGTGGCCATCCCGGACGTGTAGACATTTTCAGCCTTTACGTGAATATCATGGTTTTCCGCCAAATTTTTGACGACATCCCTGGGCAGCTGAGTTGAGTTATTGGTCACAAACAAAAACGGAATTTCGGCGTGTTGGAGGCGTTCAATAAATCGTTTTGCGGCGGGAATTCGCTTTTTGCCAGCATACACTGTCCCGTCAAGGTCAATAAAATACCCCTTGTAATTTGCCATCGAATCATCCTTTGAATTAGTTTTTACTCTCACGAATAATAAAGTGATGCTTGTCAGAAGTTTTTTCAGTCTTGACCACCATGTTCTGACGTTTATCAATTGGCGGCCGAGTCGTGGTCACCTTTTTCTCTTCAAACGCATGGTTCCGGTGATTGCGATGATTATTATTTCGACCACGCGAATTGCGGTTTCGATTATTTCGATGCTTACCACGGCTACTGCGGGTCTTTCGAATGATCGGTCGGGCTTCCAAGTTATGCACGACAAAGTAAGCCGCACCGAAATTGACGTCTTCTAAAATGTAGTCATTAAGGGCGGTAATAAAGGGCCCTGGCGTTTCAGTCCGATCATCATTAAAAAAGCCACGTAACCGAAGCTTGCCGTATCCCCAGTCACCCACGATGTAGTCATATTGACTTAGGGCTGGATTATATCGGCGAACAAACTCATCAAAGTCAAAGCCGTCAGTATGATTGGTGTCCAGTTCATACTTGTGGTCATTGATCAGAAATTCGGTTTCGGAAACCCGCTGAATTCGGGCCAGCGGTTTACGGGCCTCGTTTTGTGCTGCCACGAGTTCGTCTAGTTGTTTACGGTCCACAGTGATTCTCCTCTCATTGTGTTAATGGGTAGTGTTTGGCCATATAATCGCCAAACACATCCCGTAAGTTCTCATCATATAAGATTTCGTTTTGGCCAATAATACTAAGCGTCGGAAAAAAGGGAATGAATAAGTAGTGATCCGGCATGGCAACTTGGTACGTTTTGATTGGCGAGACAAGGTCTTCATGAAAAAAGAGTTGTCCGGCATCATGATCGTAACGCAAGCCTTCATAATGCAACTCACCAAAATATTTACCACGAAAGCCCATCCCTTTTTGCGGAAATTTGGTTAAAAAGTTGCGGTTTTTTTCCATTTCTTGAATCAGTCGCCATAGGTTATACCCATCAAGCGTTACCCGCATGACATGCATCGCATGTGGCAGCATTTGGTGGAGTTGATTGCGATCAACAATTCCCTTTGGCAGATTGGTTAAAAACAGTCCTGAGCTTAGGATGCCGGCCTGAGTGTCTGCTTTTTCCATTATCGCATGCAATCCTTCATTTACCAACCGCGAATGGCCAATTAAATTCGTGGTCATCGGCGCTTTTATCCGGGCAAGTTTATTTCGCGCCAATAATTTTTCACCGTGTTCTTGGTACTCGGCAATTTCAGCAGCATCTCCAGGTTGTTCGGGCAAAGTCGCCGTTTTAATGACTACGGCAGAATCTGAGACAATTTGATGCTGATCATTGACGGTTAAGGTAATTTCACCAATGTAATGGCCCCACTTTTCGGCGGCTGCCAGAAGAGAGTGGTTAATTTTTTCGCCATGTACCAGAAGATGATGGGTATGAGCGCCAATAATCACGTTCAGCTGGGGAAACTTGCGGGCAAGAATTCGATCGACCGGTAATCCCAAATGCGACAGTAAGACACAGATATCAAACTTGCCGGCATTTTTCGCTAATATCTTTGGTAAAATAACGTCCGGCGTAATCGGCTGCCACCCCAATATCGGATACGTGAGCAAGTATGGTGCGGTCAGTCCGATCAAAAGCACCCGCGTTCCTTGAGGCGTGGTCACAATCTTGCTCGGTTTCGCCCAGGACGGGCCGAGCTTTGTGTGGTTATCCAAAAGATTGCCTAAAATAACGTCAAAATTTGCATCATCATATAACTCGTCTAATTGTTCATGGCTGTTGGTCAATCCTTCGTTGTTGCCAATGGTAACGGCGTCATAGTGAACCTGGTTTAACAATTCAACGTTGGCTTTTCCGTTTGTCACCTCGGTCAAAGGATGCACACGGTCCACCGCATCGCCCAAGTCAACGGTAATGACCGATGAGTTCGGTTGAGCATTCAATTCATCTCGACGATTATTAATAAAGGTCCTGATTCGGGGCCAATTTTCAAAATGAGAATGCAGATCGTTGGTGTGTAAAATCGTTATTTTCTCAGTCATCAAATCATCCAATCTTTTTCAAATTAATGTCGTTTTGCAAAATCAACCGCTTTTCCGGCAATCATTTCCTCAATTTCGGCTTGAGAAAACGGGGTCCCAAATGGCGGCTTTGTTTTCAAGTAATCAGTTTCAGGCGTATCAACACCAACGTTGATATTTTCTTT
This sequence comes from Lentilactobacillus sp., assembly GCF_040773105.1. Classification (NCBI taxonomy): domain Bacteria; kingdom Bacillati; phylum Bacillota; class Bacilli; order Lactobacillales; family Lactobacillaceae; genus Lentilactobacillus; species Lentilactobacillus sp. Next base: position 12,388 of record NZ_JAXGWW010000038.1, on the reverse strand, counting down.
AATCGGGACTGCATAATGGTGAATGTGGCCGTGAAGATTAATGATCTGTTTGACAATGCCCATCATCATTGGGTAGTGGGTCAAATAATACTGACGGTGGTTCATCTTAATCAACGCACCAACATCGTGAAATTCAAATTTTTGACCGTTTCCAACCGGGTGATTATGGCGATCCAGGTATTTAAACAGGGCCCGTGAATCGTGATTGCCCTTAATCAAAACGAGTCGGCCATTTAGCTGGTCCAACACGTCAAATATTTGTTCAAGGGCATCTTTTTCAGGACGGGTATGCAAGATCGCAATATCGCCCAAATGATAGACAACATCTTCCGGTCCAACCCGCCGATTCCAATTGTCAATGATCGTTTCGTTCATATCTTCGACCGTTAGAAATGGTCGGGGCGCAAACTCGCTGATTCCGAGTAACCGTTCATGAAAAAAATGAGTGTCCGCAGTAAAAAATTGCATCGAAACGTCTTCTTTCGTCGATAAGTTATACAGTTAATGATACCACCCTAGTGAAATTTAGTAATGCAAAACTCTTCAAGAAGACGTCCCACAGCCACACAAAAAGGTTGGAATATAAGCGTTTCACCTATTTTCCAGCCTCCTTAATTGTGTTTGTATAATCGAATCGTAACCCCAAAGCCAGTCGCAGATTTGCGTTAGACCAATCTATCTAACTGGGGATCAATCCTCTTTAACCTTATCAGACAAACTTTTTGCCACAAACAACGCAATCAGCCAAACGATTGAGCCCACCAGTGCAATCAGCGTTTCCGTCTTCATTGTTAGAATCACGGCCACAAAGGCCATGAAAATGAGCACAAAATAGTCTGAGATTGGGTACAGCGGCATTTTAAACGTTAACTTTCTTTCGTTACCGGATTTTTTAATCGCCTTTCGGTATTTAATGTGCGCCAGGACAATCATCCCCCAAACAAAGAGGAAGCAGGTCGTCGCAACACTTGATATAAATGAAAAGACGTTCCCAGGCATCAAAATACTTAACAGAACAATCACGGCGATCACGCCAGTTGAAAACAAAATCGCGTTAAATGGAATCTGCCGTTTGGACAAGGTACCAACCTTTTGGCTTAATTTTGACTTGCCGTCATAGGTTAACGAAAACAGCATCCGCCCCGTTGTAAATAACGAACTGTTACAAGCTGAAATTGCAGCTGTTAGAACCACAAAATTGATAATCATGGCTGCGGACTGAATCCCAACGCCGGCAAACACTTGCACGAATGGACTGGAAGTCGGTGACACGTGCTGCCATGGGAAGATACTCATCAAAGCCAGCAACGACCCAATATAAAACAGAAGCACTCTGGTTGGCACTTCGTTGATACTCTTTGGAATCGTCACCAGTGGATCTTGCGTCTCTGAAGCCGTCATCCCAATCATTTCAATTCCAGCAAAACTAAATAAGACCATTTGAAATGATAATAAGAACCCTTTGGCCCCATTGGCGAAAAAGCCCCCCTTCACGACATTGCTCAAAGAAGCGTGGCCGTACGGGGTTTTGAAATGAATCGCAACTAAAACAATCCCGATGATAATTAGTGCGACAATTGCCGCAATTTTGATAATTGCCAACCAAAATTCGGTTTCACCAAAGGCAGAAACCGCCACAATGTTAATCACAAACAGAATTACCAATAGGACGAGGCCTGTCAGCCAAATTGGAATGTTTGGAAACCAAAACTGAACATACAGCCCCGATGCAGTGACTTCTGCCATCGCAATCGCAATCCAACACATCCAGTAAGTCCAACCGATTACAAAGCCCATTTTTTCACCCAGATATTTTTTGATGAAATAAACGAATGAATTTTGATTCACATCTGAAACCAGTAATTCGCCCAAGGCACGCATCAAAAGAAAACAGGCAAGTCCAGCAATCACATAAGCTAAAATAATTGACGGTCCGGCCAGGTGAATGGATTGTCCGGCACCCAGAAATAGCCCGGTCCCAATCGTGCCCCCCAAGGCGATCAGCTGCACGTGACGATTTTTCAAGCCACGAGATAATTGGTTGTCGTCTTTTTGTTTCTCCACAAGTGTGCCATCCTTTCTCAATATCGTTAGTTTACTTTTTTCTAAAATAATAGCCGTGATTTGCTATCACGGCTAGTGTTTAGTAATAGATTTTTAACGTAATTTTACTTTTGAGTTTTCCGGAGTCGTTCAATATCTCGAACAATCATTAATTCTTCGTCTGTTGGGATTAACAAGGTTTTAACAGTTGAACCCGCTGCTGACAAGTCACGTTCTTCACCGCGAATGTCATTCTTTTCTGGGTCCACTTTAATGCCAAAGTAACCTAATTTATCGGCAACTTCTTGACGAATCATAATGTCATTTTCGCCAATTCCAGCTGTGTAAACCAAGGCATCAATGCCACCCATTTCGGCAACATAACTCCCGATGTAGCGAATAATTCGGTTTTTGAAAATTTCACGAGCTAGCATTGCTCGATGGTTGGTTCCCATAACGCCTTCGATTTCGCGCATATCGGCAGAAACACCGGAAATTCCCACCAAGCCGGACTTGTGGTTCAAGATATCAACCATGTCGTCCATGTTCTTGATGCCAGCTTTATCCATGACATATTGAAGTGCAGAAGGATCAACATCTCCTGATCGGGTTGCCATGGTAATCCCGGCAACTGGAGAGAAGCCCATGGAGGTATCAAATGACTTACCGTCTTTAATCGCGTCAATTGAAGCACCTGCGCCTAAATGTAAGACGATCAGCTTCAAATCCTTCAAAGGCTTGCCGAGAATTTCGGCAGCGCGGGCTGATACGTAACGGTAACTGGTTCCGTGAGCACCATATTTACGAACTTGGAACTTTTGGTAATATTCATATGGCAAGCTGTACATATAGTTAACTTCAGGAAGCGTTGTATGAAATGAGGTATCAAAAACAGCAACGCTGATCACATCGGGAAGAATCTTCTTGAAGGCTTTGATGCCTAACAATGCGGCTGGTTCATGAAGTGGCGCAAAATCAGTTAAAGATTCAATCTTCTTGATCACGTCATCGTCAACAACCACTGAATCGGGGAATAGTTCCCCACCAGCAACGATCCGGTGCCCAACGCCAGTGATTTCTTTATAGTCCTTAATGATATCCAGACTTAATAATTTATCCAAAACAAGTTGAATGGCTTGTTCATGGTTATCAATGTCTTGTGTATCTTTAAATTTCTTGCCGTCATCATACTTGATTGAGATTGCTGATGAACCAAGGCCGATTCGATCAATCGCCCCACTTGAAATCACCTGTTCTTCAGGCATTTGGAATAACTTGAATTTTAAAGTGGAACTACCAGCGTTGATTGCAATTGATTTTCCCATAATAAGTAATGCTCCTCTGTTGTTTTTTAATATTGAATAAACATTTTAAGATAAATCCTTTTGTTCCCAATCATCGATTTCGGTTAGGAACTTGGCAAAAGCTTGTTGATCCTTGAATGATGGAAATTCACCCAGCATTACCGGATCCACTTGTTTAGCGCCGTTGCCTGAATTTTGAAGAATCAAGATGGCTTTTTGAGCGGCGCTGTTTTGAAACAGCTCCTTTGGTAAATTCAACAGTCCTTGAAGAAATACCTTGCCCTGCATCCATTTCAGAAGCTGCTTGGCCTCTGAAGTCTGGAAGATTTGGCTTGGCACTAGGAAAAAGCCAAAACCACCTTTTTTAACATGGTCCATCCCAAATTCAATCAATAAATGGTGAACGTAGGAATGGCCGGTTTCAGAATGGGTTGAAAAGCCTTTTGCATTGGCGTCAATTGGATAGTATCCAATCGGTAGGTCGCTGACAACGGCATCAACCACAGGTGCCAGAACGTTCTGCACCGTGTCTTCGTGAAATAATTCTGCGTGAATTTTTTGTAATTCCACTGAATCCGCTGCTAATTCAAACATTGCGTCATCATTTTCAATTCCGGAAATCGTGATATCAATTCCCAAGCTTGATTGAAGTTGATGATCAATTGCCGTCAGTAAATTGGCCGTCCCCATCGCAGGATCTAAAATACTCAGTTGCTTTTTATCATGGAAAACACCCGCCATGATATAACCAATCACATTGGCAATTGTGTCAGGGGTAATCTGATAATTGGCCTGAATTTGATCAACCCGAATGGCTTTAAGAACTGCCATTTGGATCGCCTTGCGGATCGTTTCACGGTCATAGTCGTCCTGATCGAAAGCTGTATAAATATTAATCAGCTTTTTTTCATCGGCTGAAGACAGGCCTTGGTCATTGTCGTCCCCATTTTGGATGGCACCAAGAGTTTCAATTAATGAATCCAAATAGGATTGGTCCCTGGATTTTTGTATCAATTCACTTGATTGGTTCAAGATACCAAAAAATCGTTCGATTTGTCCTTCAGTCAGAACCCTCAACTCCCCTTCACAATACTTGAATACTACTAAATACTACCAGATTCGCTATAAACAATTCAAGTAAGAATGCAAATTCACAAGAAAAAACGGTCATGAATCGTGACCGTTTGTACGTTTATCATGAACATCTTTTTTTAGATGTTGCTTCTTTAACTGATGCCGCATTTTCCGATCGGATTCAGTAATTCGATAGATGCTCCCCATTTCCTGCTTGTACGCAGCCAGTTGAAACATTAAACAAGATACGAGGATCCCCACAAAGATGACGGCAACGACAGTTAATGATCCCTGCTCATATTTTTCAATCTTTAAACGGTAATTTTGAATACGCAGAACATTTTTGACCATTGTTAAATGTAACATCTGTTCTCAAACACCCCCTAAATTTCGACCAGCGAACTTTTTGAACATCATTCAATGCGGGAATGTGGCCCTTAAAACTCCCTGTGAAACGAATCATCCCCTTGTATTTTTCCATATGGTAATATTTGTGGGTCACAGGGCTGTATAGCAAAGTGTCACCGACCTTGATCTGTTTAATTTGAAAATCGAATTTTTCTGATTCCAAAATTCGAATATAGGAATGAAAATTGACCAGTTGCCGATTTTGAACCTGACTTGCGTACGAAATCATCGCCACAACCGTCCAGACAGCAAACACCGTCATAACGACACTGACCAATCCTTCAACTAACAGATATCCCGGTCGGCGAAAGCCATTACTGATTAAGGATTTCCGATTCATACTTTTCCCTCTCGTCTACCATCACCTGCTCTTGGGATTCAATATTTTGATTCATCTGGTGAATGGTTTGAATATAAAACAAACTAAACGAGCAAATAATGGTGAGTCCAATTAATGAGTCGATGACTGTAAATCCGGTTCGTCTACCGCTTTTCAACACGATATCCACTCCATCCCATTTGAATTTTTTGGTCGTATTTAACATGACCTTCCTGATCCAGCCAAATTACTGTCGTTGGCGCTGTAAAGCCATCATCGGTTGCCGTGAGCGTCTTTATCGACCGCACATGCATTGAACTTGGAACCTTGATGTGTTCACTTCGAATTGGCCCAGCATGGCGACGAGCATACATTGGATAAAAGGTCACGTCGGTATCACGAATCGACACCCGATAGTAAATATCTTCTGCTTTGGCGTTCATAATCATCCGGTTCCAGGCACTGTCAAAGGAATTCCAGAAAATACGTTCACTGGGATTGCCTGCTTCAACAACTTTGATAAGCATCAGATTAATCATCAAAATGCCGATGATGACGGCTAAATACACCAGCAGCTCAATGACAGTAAAGCTGCGTCTATTTTTGAACTTCATTGTGTGAAATCTTTAAGCCTTCATCTTTAGCCTGCTTCACCTGTTTGGCAGTCAGATACCCGCCCTTAACCAAGTCCGGAAAGCTGACCGTTTTGGCCATTGGGTGCTGGCTGAAATACGCGTCCACCTGCGCTTGAACGACTTCCGACATTGCCGAAGAGTGAACCGATTGGGCGTGTTTTCGTTGGTTGGATAAATTAGGGATAATAATCAAAATCAAAAGTGAAATAATAAAGAGCACGATGGTCATTTCAATCAAAGTAAAACCTGAGCGCATCTTCTTAACTTGCTTTTTCATTTCAGTACATTCCTTTCACCGAGTTATATATTGGAATTAAAAGTTGAAAATAAGTGCCAACAATCGTCACGCCAATCACCACAAACATCGCGGGCTGAATAAACGCAATCATTTTATCGGTTGCTGAAATCATCTCATCAAACATCAACTTCGAATAGGCGGTCATCGAATTGGCCATTTCGGGAATCGTGTTCCCCGATGTCATAAATTTCACAATTTCATTTGGGATAAACTTGTGCCGATTCACTAGATTTTTAACCGATTGTCCTTCCATCAAGGCGGCATGCAGCTTTTCACCCAGTAAGTGAATTAACGAACCGGATTTGAATTCTGAAAGCGTCGCATAAATTTCTTTAACACTCAGCCCATTTCGTAACAGAGTTGCTAAATTGCTCGCCAGATAGTAGGCAATGTATTTTCGGAATAATTTGCCTATCAGTGGGACTTTGACAATGAATTGGGCCCGTGAAATTGCGTCTAACCGACTCCAGTACCCAATAAAAATCAATGCCCCGATGAATATTGGAAGCGGCAAAAGTCTAACGAGTTGCATCCCCAAGCTTGGTGCCGACTGAACAGGAGCATCCGGCATCAATTGCTGGATCTGAGGAAATACAAACACCCGGATCATCATGATCAAGATTCCCAGAATCAAGCAGAGAAATAATGGGTACACCAACATTGCCTTGATCTTCTTAAGTTGCTTCATTCTTAATCGATCAAACCTGGCCAACTCTTCTAAAACTTCGCTCAGCTGACCGTGCTTTTCAGCAATCAAGAGTTGATGGTAGGCTTGGGCCTCAATCAACGGACGAATACTTTCGGAAAATTCATGTCCCTCTTTAAGGGATTCGATGATCTGGTGGACCCCGACTGACAATTGCCGTTCGGTCTGTTCCATGAACTTCAAGGCTTCAGTCAAAGAAAAGCCGATGGATAAAAGATTGGCCAACGAATCAAAGAAACCGGCCTGGACTGCGACCGACCATTTCTTAGCCAAGTTCGAATTTTTTGGCAGTCTCTGGTGCAACCAGCTTGCTGTTAACGGCTGTCGTGAGCCCATCTTGCCATTCACTCCAATCATAAGAATTTAGATCAGCCAATTCGAAGTACTCATGGCCAATCAGCATTGCCTTTTGTTGCCCATCAGTGGTCGGTACCAACCGTTGATAGGCTACCCCCGTCAATGCCTGAGAAATAAACTCCTGACTAATTCCAAGTTGTTTAAAGCGATCGATGACCCCAAGTGGGTCCTGAGCATGAACAGTTGTATAGACCAAATGTCCGCTCAGCGCCGCTTTAATCGCAGCTTCAGCAGTTAAGGGATCTCTGACTTCGCCGATAATAAACACATCTGGACGATGCCGTAATCCAACTTTGATCAAATCAGCGTAATCCATCCCGGCATCGTGGTTAACTTGTAGTTGCAAAAAGCGTTGCTCTTTAATCTCAATTGGGTCCTCAATTGTCATAACGAATTGATCAGTCACCATGGCTTTGACGAGATTATAAATTGTGGTCGTTTTCCCGGAACCGGTTGGCCCCGAAAAGGCAATCAGCCCACGCTTTTTGCTCATTTCCGAAATAAACCGCAATTGATTTTCGTCAAAAAAGGCCGTACTCACATCTTGCAGTGAATAGATAATTCGAATCACCAGCGATTCAGCGCCGGCAAAATTCCCAACCGATGACAACCGAAGAAAATACTGGTTGTCGGCAATGTTCCAATCCATTGCGCCGATTTGTGGCCGCCGTTGTTCACTGAGCGCCATATCGGCAACGTATTTGCAATAATTCATCAACCGTCTTGCCTGAAGATAGCCAATTTCATTCCAAATAATCACTTCATGTTGGTTACGAATCTTGATTAAATAATTTTCACCATTTGGCAAAAAATAGATATCACTTGCCCGGGTCTTAATTGCCTCTGCAATCAACCCGTCTATCTGTTGACTAATTTCCATTAATTTCACCTCACATTTAATATATACGCAGTTAATGGGTGAAATTCTTTTTTTATGGACAAAAAAAGACGACTAATCACAAAATTAGTCGTCTGAAACAAAAAGTTTTTATTCTTCTTCTGGCAATGTAGCAGCTTCATAAACATCTTGAACATCGTCATTATCTTCAAGTTCGTCAATTAAGCCGGTATATTGAGAAATTTTTGCTTCTGGTACTTCGGTGGTATTTTCTGGGAATAAACGAACCTCAGCAGTATCCAAGTCATAACCCTTCTTTTGAAGTGCGTCACGAACTTCGGCCAATGATTTAGGATCAGTGAAGATTTCGTATTCATCATCATTGGTCTTCAAATCATCAGCACCTGCATCCAAGGCGTCCATTAACATGGTGTCTTCGTCAGTATCAAGACCATCTCTTAAAATCACAATGTATCCTTTACGATCGAACATGTAAGAAACTGATCCACTTGTTCCAAGTGTGCCACCATGGTGGGTAAATGCGGAACGAATTGCGGCAGCAGTCCGGTTCTTATTATCCGTCAAAGCAGAAACCATGATAGCTGTTCCACCGGGACCATAACCCTCGTAAGTAATTTCTTCGAATTTGGCTCCACCAACACCTGAAGCCTTGTCGATTGCACGTTGAACATTATCTTTTGGCATGTTGGCGGCACGTGCTTTTTCCATCACTAAACGTAACTGAGGATTGTTTTCTGGATCAGGATCACCTGCTTTAGCGGCTTGATACAAGTCACGTGATATTTTTTGGAAAATTTTTCCACGTTTAGCATCCTGAGCGTTTTTACGGCCTTGAATGTTATGCCATTTTGAATGTCCTGACATAATAACTCCTCTTTTCTACAATTTATTAGCTGGTTACAAACATACGTCAATATTCTACCAGATACGCCCCACCGTTTCAAGAACGCTGGGAATATCAGTAGACTGAATCAGAACAAAATGAGTGGTCCAAGAGAATCACTCATTTTGTTTTGAGTTATCAAATTTACTTGGTGGATTCACGCTTCATTAAGCCATAAGGTAACAAGACATTTTTGTCGTCAACCGGCTCGTTGTGCATCAATTTGGTTAATAATCGCATGGCAACCGCACCAATATCATATAAAGGTTGGGTAATTGATGACATCTTTGGTCGAACCATTTCTGTTAATTTTGTATCATTACTGGTAATAATTTCAAAATTATCCGGCACTTTTACGTCAGCGTCAGACATGCCATTCATAATTCCTGCAGCCAATTCATCATCCGTCACCATCGCCGCAGTTGCGTTAACGGCCATTAATGCGGGCTGAAGCAACGTTCCGGTCTTGTATGTATCATCAGTTTCGAAGACCAGCTTTTCGTCATAAGGAATTCCAGCACTCTTTAAAGCTTGTTTGTACCCCTTCAGCCGGAATTTACCATTAATTGCTTGTTCCAGAGGACCACAAACAAAAGCAACCCGCTTGTTACCACGGTCAATCAAGTTTTTGACTTCCTCTTGAACTGCCGCAACATAATCAATATTCACACTTGGATTCAAATCTTCTTCATCAACTGAACCTGCCAGAACAATCGGCGTCTTCGTTCGTTTAAATTCTTCTCGAAGTTTATCCGTAATTTCATTTCCCATGAAAACGATACCGTCGACTTGTTTGGACAGCAACGTATTCAAGACTTTGATTTCTTTTTCACTGTTGGAATCAGAATTGGTTAAAATGATGTTATATTTGTACATTGTTGCGACGTCATCAATCCCGCGAGCCAACGATGCAAAATACATATTGGTTACATCAGGGACAATCACGCCAACCGTCGTGGTTTTCTTGCTTGCTAATCCTCTGGCAACAGCATTGGGACGGTAGTCTAATTTCTCGATTACATCGAGTACTTTCTTTCTGGTTGCCGGCTTTACATTGGCATTTCCATTTACTACCCGAGAAACGGTTGCCATTGAAACACTTGCTTCTCTGGCAACATCATAAATTGTAATTGTTTGTTTATCCATAAAGATAGCCCTTTCTTTCTCGTTAGAATATGTTTTCATCGATTTTCAAAACATCATCTAATATACCAAATAAAAAGGTTTTCAGCAAATTGAAAACGTTTTCAACTAAATAATAAACTATCATTGATGAAAATTCAAGTGAAAACGGAATTTTGCGGGATAAATCCTAATTCAGCATATGCTATACTAAGAACAAATTAATTGAGGAGTGATTATCGTGAACAAAATTGAAAAAATTCAACGATGGCTGGCTGATAACAACCAAGACATCGCACTCATCACCGATCCAAAAACGATTCAGTATCTAACGGGCTTTTACAGTGATCCCGTCGAACGCGTCTTGATGATGGTGGTCTTCAAAGATAAAGACCCATTCATCTTCGGACCAGCGCTGGAAAGCGAAGCAATCAAAGATACCGGCTGGACCAATCCGGTTTATGGCTATTTGGATCATGAAGATCCCTGGGCAATGATCGCCGATCAAGTTCACGCGAGAAATACCGATGAAACCCACTTTGCAATCGAAAAGTCCCAACTCGCCGTTGACCGCTTGGAATCGCTCGAATCTGTTTTTTCTGATGGCGACTTTTCAGCCAATTTAACGCCACTTATTGAAAAAATGCGATTAATCAAATCAGCTGATGAAATTGAAAAGTTAAAAATCGCCGGAAAATGGGACGATTTTGCCTTACAAAAGGGATTTGAAGCCGTTGCGTTGGGAAAAACCGAGGATCAAATTGCTGCTGACCTGCAGTACGCCTTAATGCAAAACGGGATCATGGAGCTGAGCTTTCCATCACTCGTTCAAGCCGGTGCCCATGCTGCAGAGCCGCACGGGGCAACCAGTGAGAATCAAGTTCAAAACAATCAGTTGGTTTTGTTTGATTTGGGAACTGTTTGGCAAGGCTACATCAGCGATGCTTCGCGGACAGTTGCGGTTGGAAAACCAGATGAAAAATCAATGGACATCTATAACGTCTGCCTGGAAGCCCAGTTAACCGCCCAAGCTGCTGCCAAACCAGGTATCACGGCAGAAGAGCTGGACAAAATTGCCAGAGATGTCATTACCAAAGCCGGTTACGGTGAGTACTTCATCCACCGCTTAGGTCACGGGATGGGGATGAGTGAGCACGAATTTCCATCAATTATGGAAGGCAATAAAATGGAACTGCAGCCCGGCATGTGCTTTTCAATTGAACCCGGTATTTATATTCCAAACGTTGCCGGAGTTCGAATTGAAGACTGCGTTCACATCACAGAAAATGGCAGTGAACCATTTACCCATACCACAAAAGAATTACGATATGTTGATTTATAAAGTCAAAAAAAACAACCTCAGCCGAGGTTGTTTTTTTATGCTTGATCATCTGTTGAATCATCTTTAATCGGAATATCACCAGTTGATGAGTCGCCTTTATCAGGATCCGGCGTCAAGTCGTCAGCTGCACTGGGAATGTCGGAATTTTGAAAAGCATCCTTCGCGTCAACCACAATGTCGTCTTGATCATCGTCTGCAGGTTGATCATCCGTGGTCTGATCAGCTTTGAAGCTCTTTGCCTTGTCAGCAAATTGTGACTTGGCATCATTGACAGTTTCCTTGGTGTTATCCATTTCATCATGAATAACGTCTTTAAGATCACTCAAAGCATCATTGGCATAAAATGCGTAGTCGACTGCCCGATCCCTTAATTCGTCGGCTTTATCGCGCGCATCACGCTTCAGACGGTCTTTTTTATCTTCATCTAATTTTTGATAAGCGGCGTAAAGCCCCGCACCGAGAATTCCGGCAAACAGTCCTGCTGCTAATTTTTTACCCATTATAATCATCCCTTCATGCATTATTTTGTGGTGTTTTTGGTACTTTTACGATTGCGGTACATATTCCAGGCACCCTTGCCAAACTTTCCGGCAAGTCCTGCTGAAACACCTTTCTTGCCGGTGTCTTTAACCCGCTTAGTCAAGTTTTGGGTCGCACTGTTTAGATCAGAAACACTTTGGCCCAGATCAGCTGCCGCTTGAAACACTGGCGTCACGATATTTAATTTGTCATCAACGTCCTTAACCAGATCATTAGACGTCGCCATAATCTTATCCGTTTGTTTGGCAATGACATCAACGTTACTCGTCATCATCCTGATTGAAGCATTAACTTCAGAAATTGTCCGGCTGACCTTCATTAAGAAGAGGCCGATAAATATAACTAAAAGTAAAAACGCAATTGCGGCGATCAAGCCGGCGATTTGTCCAGCAGTCATCGAAATTCCTCCTTGTGCAACATTTACTTAAGAATAGCATTCCAATAACCATTTGACAATGAAAATGAACGAATGCCGGTTTCAATTCCCCACGGGTTTTG
>NZ_JAXGWW010000037.1:0-14824 GCF_040773105.1 Lentilactobacillus sp. | reverse complement strand
CAGCTCGCCGTCGACATGAACCTTGTCGCGACCTGCCTCAGTGAGCATTTCACCGAAGATCTTCAAAAATCCTTCAGGGGTTTGAATGTACTTGGTCATCAACATGGGAATATCAAACCTCAGCTTGTCCATGACTTCTTTGAGTGGCTTTCCAACTAATTCCGAGTTGATGATGTTAACAATCGTTTCCAGCTGTTCGGACGAGACGTTCGCCAACCGGAAAATCTTGTTCACAACATGCCCGGTATTCGTCACGATAATCGCCATCACTTGCCGATCATCCAGCTTCACCAGTCGAAATCCGCCAAGCTTGAGGTTATCTCCAGACTCGGGATTAAACGTCAACGCCATGTAATTGGTCAAGTCAGATAAAACCTTTGCCGACTCCTGAATAATTTCGTCAATTCGGTTAAACTCGCTGTTAAATGAACTTTTAATTAAATCCTCGGCACCTTCATCCAGCGGATCCGGCTCGACTAAGTTATCGACGTAATAGCGATAGCCCTCAATCGATGGCACCCGTCCGGATGAAAAATGCGTCTTGGCAATTAAACCCTTTGATTCAAGTGCAGCCATGTCATTTCTGATCGTCGCGGAACTGACGTGGATCGGAAACTCTTCGGCCAATGCCTTGGAACCAACTGGCATACCTGTTCTTGTGTAATCACGAATGATTATTTGAAGAATATTCTTTTGCCTATCTGTTAGCACCCAAATCACCTCTTTTTAGCACTCAATATACCCGAGTGCTAAGGCACATTTATAATTTAACAAACCATATGTTATAAGTCAAGGGAATATAGTGTTATTTTAGCATTAATTTGTGGAGAGTGCTAATAGTGCTAATCGATTATTTCAGGATGATCGCTGAGATAGTCGCCAGTCGCCTGTTTGTCTTTGTCCAGCTGCTCAATTAATTCTTCCGGCGTTGTAAATTTAATCTCATCTCTCAAATATTTCAACCAGTTGACTTTAACAACTTCGCCATAGATATTGCGGTCAAAGTTCATTAAATTAATTTCGACGGTCATTGGGTGACTGTCAGAAAAGGTCACGTTCTTGCCAATTGAAGCCATTCCTAAATAACGTTTACCACCAATTTCCACTGTGACCACGTAAATGCCAATCTTTGGCAGCCACTGATATTCTGAATGCTCCACGTTGGCCGTGGGATACCCCAGAAGCCGACCACGTTCTTCGCCATGGACAATGACCCCCTCAGTTTGAAATGGGCGTCCAAGCATCTGATTAACCCCTGAGACGTCACCGGAATCCAGTTCAATCCGAATCCGGGTTGAACTGATTTTCTTATCTTTGGCATTAACCGACGGAACGGTAATGACATCAAAAGCACCCTTAACGTAGTTGGGAAAGTTCTTCATTGTGGCGGTCTTTTTGTTGCCATACGTATGGTCAAATCCGGCCACAACCGCCACCGCGTTAAAGCGCTTTAAGAAATTATCGATAAATTGCTCGGGCGTTTGACTCTGAAACTCGTATGAGTAATTCACTAAAAAGACCTGGTCAACCCCAAAGTCTTCCAGCAATTGCATTTTGTAGTCCAATAACGTTAAATAACGCTTTTCGTGACTGGACATTTTCCGGTACACAATTGCCGGATGATGATCGTAGGTCAAAACCGCAAGTTGCACCCCACGCTTTTGTGCTTCGTCTTTGGCCCGCTGTAAAACTGCTTGATGTCCCTTGTGAAAGCCGTCAAAAAAGCCCATGGCAACGACGGTTTGGTGACTCACTTTAAACGCATCCGACAACGGATAATGAAGTCTTGATATTTGCATATTTTAATCCATCCCTTTAACTAAGCTATGAACATCCTAAATGGTCGATACTGACCGACTTTGTCGTCAAACTGATAAAGTGCTTTGACGTTATTTTGATAATCCAAACGAACAACCGCTGCATTCTGCGGGCAAATAGACTGATCAAGAAAACCGCCGTGAGACACGATCTGCCAGCGGCTCTCATCCAACTGATAAACCGGATAATTTGCCAGTGCTTCTGTTAACGGGTGAAGCACGGATGCCAGCTGATCGTGGTCCATTGCCGTTTGGACCTCTTCAAGTGTTGAACATTGGGAAATGTCAAACCCGCCACTCTTAATTCGGGTTAGATCCGACATCACCGATGGTTTATCAAGTAGTCGACCAAAATCAACAGCCAGCGTTCGGACATACGTCCCCTTCGAACAACCAACTTCAAAATAAATCGTTTGCGTTTGTGCGTCTGAATCATAAGTAGCCGGTTTTAACTGCTTAAAGTAGTCAATGTGAATTGGCCGTGGCTCCCGGTGGACCGTGATGCCTTTGCGGGCGTATTCATAAAGCTTGTGGCCGTTGACCTTAACCGCAGAGTACATCGGAGGTGTCTGTAAAATATCTCCGGTCAGTTGGGCGAGTGTTTGATCGATTGTCTTGGAATCAAGCGGCGTTTCAATTGGCACCTTCTCAATTAAATTCCCGTCGAGATCCTCGCTGTCGTATGCGAGACCAAGCGTTATCGCGCCACGGTACACTTTACCCGATTGCATTAACAGCTCAGAAATCTTCGTTGCTTGGCCAATGCAGATTGGCAGGACACCATCGACGTTGGGATCCAGTGTCCCGGTATGACCAACTTTTTTTGTATGTAAAATTTTTCTCAGTTGACTAATACAATCGTGACTGGTCATGCCACGCTCTTTGTATAACGCAATTACTCCGTTCATTCGAATTCTCCTATTTTTTCATGTAGTAAAAGTATATCACAAAAAAACTGCCCGACCATTTCTGGCCCGGCAGTTAAAATGTTATTCACCATTTTGTTTTAATTTATTAATTAAGCGATCGATCTTGTCGCCATATTGAACGGATGAGTCCAATTGGAACTTGATTTCAGGCGTCTTATAAATACTGAGTCGATGACCAAGCTCACCCCGGATTAACCCGGCAGCCTTTTCTAATCCCTTGGCAGTTGTTTCTTCGTCCTCAGGTTTATCAGATAAGATACTGTAATAAATGGTGGCTTGCTGTAAATCACCGGTCACTTCAACACCTGTCAAAGTCACGCCTTGAACACGTGGGTCACGGACACGCTTTAACAAAATGTCATTGACTTCTTTTTGAATTTCCTGTTCCAATCGGCCAACACGATATTGAGCCATGAAAACACCTCCAAAATTACTCGACTGGTACTTGTTTCATGACGTATGCTTCAACCACATCGCCGACTTTAATATCGTTAAAGTCCTTAATGGTTAAGCCAAGTTCAAATCCTTGCTTGACTTCATTAACGTCATCCTTGAATCGTTTCAAACTGTTCAATTCACCGGTGTAAACAACAACTCCGTCACGAATTAAACGAATCTTACTGTCTTTTTGAACGAAACCGTCAACAACCATTCCACCAGCAATTGTACCAACCTTGGAAGCCTTGAAAATATCCCGGACCTCAATTTGGCCAGTGATTTCTTCCTTATAGGTTGGGGCAAGCATTCCTTTCATTGCTGATTCAACTTCGTCAATAGCGTTATAAATCACTTGATGAAGTCGAATGTCAACGTGATCGCTTTCAGCCTGTGACTTTGCTTGAGGGGTTGGACGGACATTAAAGCCGATGATGATCGCGTTACTTGCTTCAGCCAGGGCAACATCACTTTCATTGATGGCACCAACGCCGGAATGAATAATGTTAACCTTAACGCCTTCAACCTCAATCTTTTGAAGGCTGTTAGCCAACGCTTCAACTGACCCTTGAACATCAGCCTTGATAACAATGTCAACTTCCTTCATTTCACCCTCTTTGAGTGAATCAAACAAGCTGTCCAACGTTACACGAGTTGTCTTTCGACGTTCTTCAACCTGAGCTTCTTTGGCACGTTCTTCACCAACGGCCCTGGCAGTCTTTTCATCGTTAAAGACGACGTATCGATCACCAGCTTCGGGAACTTCGTTAAGACCCGTAATTGAAACTGGCATTGACGGTGTTGCTTTCTTTAAGTCGCGGCCACGTTCGTTAGTCATCGTCCGCACTCGACCAAATGTATGGCCGGCAACGATTGGGTCCCCAACATGCAAGGTTCCTTGTTGAACCAACAGTGTGGCAACAGGGCCCTTTCCTTGATCCAAACGAGCTTCGATAACAGAACCGACAGCTGGTTGATCCGGATCAGCCTTTAATTCAAGCATTTCAGCTTCAAGGGCAATCATATCCAGTAATTCGTCAATGTTCTTCCCAAATTTGGCAGAAATATTAACAAAGATTGTTTCTCCACCAAGGGCTTCAGGAACTAAACCGTATTGCATTAATTGATCAGTAACATGTTGTGGATTGGCATCCGGCTTATCAATCTTATTAATCGCCACGATAATTGGTGTCTTAGCAGCCTTAGCATGGTTGATTGCTTCAATGGTTTGAGGCATCACACCGTCATCGGCAGCAACGACCAAAATTGTGATATCGGTAATATTGGCACCACGCGCACGCATTTCGGTAAAGGCAGCATGCCCTGGCGTATCCAAGAAGGTAATGACGTTATCGCCATGACGAACCTGATAAGCACCAATAGCTTGGGTGATTCCACCTGCTTCTCCCTCAGTAATATGTGAGTGTCGCAAGTGATCCAGCAAAGTGGTCTTACCATGATCAACGTGTCCCATGATCGTCACAACTGGTGGCCGGGATACCAAATGTTCGGTATTATCCATTTCTTTTTCAAAAATCTTGTCAAGATTGGAAAGGTCTTCTTGAACCTTTTCTTTGGCTTCAATACCATAGTCGGCAGCTAAAATCTCAATGGTATCTTTGTCCAATGATTGATTTTGGTTAACCATGACACCCAGCATAAACAACTTCTTGACGATTTCAGCTGGCTCTCTATGCAGCAGCTTGCCAATTTCTTGGGCGTTCATGCCGTCTTGGTATTCAAGGACACTTGGTAATGGCCGGTTCTTTCGTTCCGGAGCACCATGGTGTTCAACTTCACGTAAACGCTGATTCTTTTGCTTACGTTGCTTCTTGTTACGCTTTTTGTTGGCTTTTCGTGAGCCGCCGCGATTGTTGTTACGGTTCAAACTGCCGCCAAACCGGCCGCTTCCAGTATTTCGATTGGAAAAACTGTTGGCGTTGCTGTGGTTAGACGAATTTGAACTGGAATGATTGCTCGATGTCGTATTGGTACTTGTTGAATGCGCAGCAGGTCGAGCAGTCGTATTATTTGATGGACGGTTGTTGCGATGGTCGTTGTTGGTATTATTGTGATTGTTACTCGATGTTGCAGTATGCGAACTGTTCGAGTGATTGTTGTTCGTGTGGTTATTGTTAGAATGATTTCTTTGATCATTCGCGGTGTTACTGTGAGTCGAGTTATTCCGATTATTGGTACGGTTATCAGAATGGGTTGTCTGCTGCTGGTTTCGACTAACAGCATTTGAGCCGTTGTTGGAATGCGCAGCCGGCCGACTTTGAGCGTGGGCAGCATTCGATGAATGATTGGAATTAGTTGAATGGCCGTTACTTGCTGGCTTGTGGTTCTGTTGGCTGGTTGAATGCGGTGCATTCGAATGGTTATTGCCTTGGTGAGCCGGCTTGCTGCCACCCTTACTAAACATCTGCCTAATTTGGCGTTCTTGATTATCATCGACTGTCGACATGTGATTCTTAACGTCAAATCCCTGCTTGTTAGCACGGTCAACGATTTGCTTACTGGAGACATTTAGTTCTTTAGCTAATTCGTAAATTCGCTTTTTCCCCATACAATCACTCTCCTTTAATTTTATCGGTTAGTTCAACCAATTTTTTTGCCATACCCCGATCGGAAATTCCGATGATCGTGCGTTTCATACCAATTGCATCGCTAAGGGCTGCTTTGGTGTAATGATCGTTAACGGGAATATGATAGTAATTTGATTTATCATTAAACTTTTTTTGAGTCGCCTGGCCGGTGTCTGTTGCAATGAACAAAAAGTGAATCTTTCCGCTTCTTATTTGTGACAGCAACATATCTTGGCCGGTAACAATGTTACTGGCTCTTCGGGCAAGGCCCAAAAAATTGAGGATTTGTTGATCATTTTCCATCTTCAAACAACTCTTTTCTGGCTTGCTTATGATCGACATAAGCGATTAAGTCATCATAAAAGTTGTCATCCAGAGTGGTTGAAAAGACTTTTTCAAAAACATGTTCATTTTTGGCCTTTTTGGCAATGTCCACGTCAATTGAAATATAAGCTCCCCGACCAGATTTTTTACCAGTTTCGTCAATTGCGACGTGGCCATCGGAATCACGGACGATTCTAACTAATTCTTTCTTCGGAGCCATTTCACCAGTCACAATGTCTTTGCGCATTGGAATCTTTCTTTTTTTCAAAAAAATCGCCTCCTAAAAATTAGTCAACAGATCCTTGATCCGACTCATCGGAATTGGACTGGTCGTCGGATTGATCCGCACCAGTTTCCTCTGATGAATCGCCTTGATCAGTCGGCGTGTCCGGTTGACTGTCTTCAACTGATTGATCATCAGCTGCAGCGGCCTCCTTGTTGGCAAAGAACTCCTTGGCCTCAGTTTCTGATTTAATGTCAATCTTGAAACTGGTTAGTTTAGCAGCCAAACGGGCATTTTGGCCCTTTTTACCAATTGCCAATGACAACTGGTAGTCAGGAACAATCACGGTACAAGCACGCTCATTGTCATCGTCGAAAATCACGTCAATGACCTCAGCCGGATTGAGTGAGTTGGCGATATAAGCCGCATCATCTTCATCCCACTCGACGATATCCATATTTTCACCATGGAGTTCGTTAACAATGGTTTGAACCCGCTGTCCTCTAGGGCCAACTGCAGTCCCAACCGGATCGATATCAGGATTGTTCGAGCGAACAGCAACTTTGGCACGATCACCAGCTTCACGCGCAATTGAAACGATTTCCACAGTACCATCATAAATCTCTGGAACTTCTTGTTCAAATAAACGTTTCAACATGCCTGGGGCGGTTCTGCTGACAAATACCTGTGGACCCTTAGTGGCATTTTCAACTTTGGTGACGTAAACCTTAATGCGGTCTTGTGGGCGGTAAACTTCATTAGGCAGTTGATCCTTTGGCCCCATGACTGCTTCGACTTTCCCCAAGTTGATGTAAACAAATCGTGAATCCTGACGTTCAACAGTTCCGGTCACCAACTCATCTTCGTACTTGGAATATTCATCAAATACGTTTTCTCGTTCTGCTTCCCGAACCCGTTGCATAATCACTTGCTTGGCCGTCTGAGCGGCGATTCGACCGAAGTTTTTTGGTGTTACCTCAAACTTGATCTCATCCCCCAGCTCATAACCCTTGTTAATTTCAAGTGCGTCGTCAAGTGACTCTTGAAGCTGATCGTCCGTCACTTCTTCAACAACTGTTTTAACCGCATAAACGTGCATTTCACCCTTATTTGCATCGAATGAAACTTCCACGTTTTGAGCCTGACCATAGTTACGCTTGTATGCAGAAACCAAAGCGGCTTCCAAGGCTTCAATCACAACTTCTTGTTTGATGCCCTTTTCTTCTTCCAGAGCAGACAGCGCTCCTAAAAGTTCTTTACTCATTATTGTGTCTCCCTTAACTAAAATTGAATTGCGAGTCGCGACTTGGCAATTAACTGACGTGGAATTTCCAATGTATCCTGTTTACCCCATTGGTCATTTTGTAGCGTTAGCGACTCATCATCGACTGATTGCAACGTTCCTTCAAAGGTTTTCTGCCCATTTAAATTTTGATATAAAGAAACGTGGACGTATTCGCCAACAGCTTGTTGAAGCTCTTCATCATTTCGAAGTGGTCGTTCGGCACCCGGTGATGAAACCTCAAGGAAATAGGCTTGCGGAATTGGATCCGGGTCCATTGCATCGAGCTTTTCGCTTAACTCATCACTGACCAACACACAGTCATCGATGGTTATGCCACCCTTTTTATCAATATAAACGCGTAAATACCAGCTTTTATTTTCTTTTACAAATTCAACATCGAATAAGTAAAATGAATGTTCTTCCAAAATTGGTTCAACAACTTGTTTGACCGTTTCAACAACATTGCTCAAAGATAGGCCTCCTAAAAATTATCCATTAAAAAGAGCGAGCATCTCTGCTCACTCCCTTACAAGTTATTTAGTAAATTAAGAATACCATATTTCTGAACACATTACAAGTCCAGCGCCTACAGTACCTGATTTTAAGCACCTCAACATTAGTAAAATTCAATTACATCAAATCAAATAAGCTTAATTGGTTCTCATCAGGGAGACCTGCCAGAACATTATTTTCAGTCATAAAGTCGATCAAAGTCTTTGAAACCTTGCCCCGTTTAGCCAAGTCCTCTTTGGAAATAAACGGCTTGTCTTCCCGGGCGGCAACGATTTGCTTGGCAACGTTTAATCCCAGTCCTGGGACCGAATTAAACGGTGCAATCAAGGTATCACCGTCAATCAGCCATTGACTAGCGTCGGATTTGTTCAGGTCAACCATTTGGAACTTAAAGCCCCGTTCGAGCATTTCATTTGCCAATTCAAGGACCGTCAGCAAATTCTTCTCTTTTGTGGATGCTTCCATCCCTTTGTCGTTAATCATCCGCATGGCATTTTTAACCGCTTCTTTACCACGGCACATCGAAACGATATCAAAATCATCGGCTCGAACCGAGAAATAAGAAGCGTAATAGACCAATGGGAAATAAACCTTGAAGTAAGCAATTCTCAACGCCATCAAAATGTAAGCCGCCGCATGGGCCCGTGGGAACATGTACTTGATTTTCAAGCAGGATTGAATATACCAGTCTGGAATCTTGGCTTTCTTCATCTCAGCCTGCCAGTCGTCAGGAATTCCCCGACCATGACGCACACTTTCCATAATCTGGAATGACAATTCGGAGTCAAGCCCCCAATTGATTAAATCAGTCATAATGTTATCCCGACAACCAATCACGTTGGCAATGGTTGCCGTTCCGTTCTTAATCAATTCGTCGGCATTGCCAATCCAAACATCGGTTCCGTGCGATAGTCCAGAGATTTGAAGCAGTTCGGAGTAATTGCTTGGATGTGTTTGTTCCAACATTCCCCGAACAAACCGCGTCCCAAATTCCGGCACTCCCAAAGTCCCGGTCTTTGATTGAATCTGGTCTTCTTTGACACCCAAAATCTCTGGGCTCGAAAAGATCGACATGACACCCGGGTCATCCATTGGAATCGTCTTTGGATCAATTCCTGATAAATCTTGCAGCATTCGGATCATGGTGGGATCATCATGTCCTAAAATATCGATTTTTAAAATATTGTCATGAATCGAATGGAAATCAAAATGGGTTGTCTTCCAAGCAGCATCCTGATCATCGGCCGGATATTGGATTGGCGTGAAATCATAAATGTCCATGTAATCGGGAACAACGATAATGCCAGCCGGATGTTGGCCGGTTGTCCGTTTAACCCCGGTCGCACCCTTGGCTAATCGATCTTCTTCAGCTTGACGGTAGACTTGACCGGTATCCCGTTCAAAGGCCTTCACGTAACCATAAGCGGTCTTATCGGCCACCGTTCCAATCGTTCCGGCACGAAAAACATTTTTCTCGCCAAACAAAACTTTTGTGTAGTTATGGGCAATTGGCTGGTAATCCCCAGAAAAGTTCAAATCAATATCAGGAACTTTATTTCCGGTAAATCCTAAGAATGTTTCAAAGGGAATGTTGTGCCCGTCACCAATCATTTTGGTTCCGCACTCTGGACAGTTTTTGTGGGGAAGATCATAACCTGAGCTGTACTCACCCTTGGTAAAGAATTCAGTGTGCTGGCAATTCGGACAACGGTAGTGCGGCTGCAATGGGTTCACTTCAGTAATCCCGGTAAGGGTCGCAACCAAGCTGGATCCGACTGACCCACGAGAACCTACCAAATACCCATCCTTATTACTTTTAGCAACCAATCGTTGGGCGATCAAATAAATAACCGAGAACCCATTACCAATAATACTTTTGAGTTCCTTATCAAGTCGATCGGCGACAATCTTAGGAAGTGGATCCCCATACCATTTATGGGCGGTATCCATCGTCCGAGATTTGATTTCATCCTCGGCACCTTCCATTTTTGGTGTATACAATTTGTCTTTCAGCGGGTGGACGTCGTCAATTTCATCCGCAATTTTGTTGGTATTGGTGACGACAATTTCTTTGGCCTTTTCAGCGCCTAAAAATGCAAAGTCGCCCAACATTTCATCCGTGGTTAGAAAATGTAAATCCGGTAACTCTTGGCGGTTCAATGGATTGGCACCACCCTGAGAATTAATCAAGATCTTTCGATAGATATAATCCTGCGGGTTCAGATAATGAACATCCCCAGTCGCCACTACCGGTTTTTTGAGCTCTTCGCCCAACTTAACCATGTTGGTTAAGATCTGCTCCAAGTTATTTTCATCAGAAATCAAGCCGGACTCAATCAACGGCGCATATGCCCGCTTGGGTTGGACCTCTAAATAATCGTAAAACGCAGCCTTTTGCCGTGCTTCGTCGATACCCTTTTGCATCATCGACGTAAAGACTTCCCCAGAAGAACAGGCGGAACCGACAATAATGCCATCCCGGTATTTTTCAAGTTGGGTTCGTGGCACTCTTGGAACCCGATAGAAATATTCAACATTTGACAAAGAAACAATCTTAAACATATTCTTCAGACCCGCCTGAGTCTTGGCAAGTAAGATTGCATGGGACGGACGCGCGTGACGATAGGCGTCATTGTCAGTCATATGATCGTTGAGCTGATCATGATAGGCGATGCCGTAACGATCTTCAGCATCCTTTAAGAACAAATAGTTCAGATGTCCAGTTGTTTCCGCATCATAAATGGCTCGGTGATGGTGCTCCAGACTGACATCAAACTTCTTGGCCAATGTATTTAAACGATAGCCACGCAGATTTGGATATAAGAAACGTGCCAAAGTCAGGGTATCAATGATCGGGTTCGCCATTTCCGGCATTCCGTGTCTTACATACCCCGTATTCATGAATCCCATATCAAATGTCACATTATGACCAACGACAATTGCGTCTCCGCAAAATTCTCTGAATAATTTAAATACTTCTTCTTCAGATTTCGAACCGTGGACCATTTCATCTGTGATTGACGTCAAATTAGTGGTTCTTTCAGATAAGTGAAAACCCGGATCAATAAATTCTTCGAACTGGTCAATAACGTTACTGTTTTGCATTTTGACAGCGGATAATTCAATGACTCGATCGTAGATTGCGGACAGGCCAGTTGTTTCAGTATCAAAGACGACGTATGTTGCGTCCTTTAATGGCACGTGTTTGTCATTGTAGGTAATCGGAACCCCGTCATCTACCAAGTTGACCTCAACTCCGTAAAGCATCTTAATCTTATTCTTTTGACCAGCGTGAAAAGCATCCGGAAATCCTTGGACGCCCGCATGATCGGTGATGGCCAATGCTTTCTGGCCGAAATTGGCAGCTTGTTTGGCAAAATCCGCAATGTTATTGGTGGCATCCATCTGACTCATCGTGGTGTGCAGATGAAGTTCAACCCGTTTTTCGCCCTCGGGTGCCTGATCTTTTCTACTGACTGTCTTCACGGGATTAATATCGTAAGCATTCAACGTCAACTCATGAGAGTAGTTGTCTTCTTGGACACTGCCTCGCACCTTGACCCAATCGCCTTCGTTAACATCCTCAAATAACGCTTCTTCACCCTTGTTGGAAAACTTCTTGACCTGGATTGAAGAAGTGTAGTCAGTGATTTTTAACATCAGTAACTGCCGTCCCGAACGCAAAGAACGAATTTCTTTATTGAATACAAACCCGGAAACGACCACTGAGCGTTCCTCTTCAACAATGTCTTCCATTTTGGTAATGGGCAGATCATCTTTAATTTTTCGGCCAATGGTGGTCTTACCACCATTTCCACCGGAGCGCTTGGGATGGGCTTTTGCATTTTCCTGAATGGCTTCGTTGGCCTTTTTGACCAGCTCAGCATTCGCAGCTTCATTTTTCTTTTTAAGCGCCTGGATATTCTGCTGGGATGAGCTTTCATCAACGATCGTATGAATAGTAAAATCAGGGAATCCGGCCCGTTGATACATTTCTTCGATTGGTCCCAAAGCGGTATTTGTCATAAAATCTTTGACAATGTCGTTTTCGGCAACAAATTCGACTCTGGAATCCACAATTGACAGATACTTGTCAGCGCATAATTCCTTCAATAACGGCGATGTCACCCCACTGTTAGGAACCGCCCACTGCCAGTATTGTCGTAACAACTGTTCCGTGAAGGTATCATTTTCCACAGAAATATCAAACGAAACGGTGGCAATATCCTGAAAAGCTGAATGTAGCCGCGCATTAAAATCGTTAAAGACCTCGAAGGGCAGAATTTTGGGGATAGAAATATCAAACTGCCAACGTTGACTTTGTTTATGAACTTCCAAGCGATCGATTTTGGCACCTTGAAAGTATGGCAACTCACTTGCCTGTGGCCATTGAAGTTGTTCCAACAACTTCTCAAACAATTCTTTTCGATCCAAACTCACGGTTTGCCCTCCTATTTAACACATGAAACATCCATGAACACAAATGGTTGGACGCAAAACATCAGTTTTGTTCCAACCACTTTTTTACTGACGATAACTTACGTCTATATTAATTAGTTACGGTATCACTAGTCAAGATTCTTCAACATTTTTTTAACCGCACCATTTAAATCGGCGACTGAACTTTCAGCAGTCTCACCGGTCTTTCGAACTTTCAATTCAACAATGCCGTCTTCGGCTTTCTTACCAATTGTGATTCGTAATGGAATTCCCATCAAATCAGAGTCGGCAAATTTAACACCGGCCCGTTCTTTACGGTCATCAACCAACACTTGGAGACTGTCATCGGTTAATTGAGCTTCAATTTTGGCAGCAAGATCCATTTGAACGTCTTTTTTGGCGTTAATTGGAATCACGTGTACATCAAACGGTGCAACTGCCCGTGGCCAAATAAGGCCGTTCTCATCGGCGTTTTGTTCAGAAATAGCTGAGAGCAGTCGGCTGACACCAATCCCATAAGATCCCATAATAACCGGAACAGCACGGCCATTTTCATCCAACACAGTTGCTTTTAATGAGTTAGAATAACGGGTGCCCAACTTGAAAATATGACCAATTTCAATTCCACGAGTGAACTTCAATTTGCCCTTGCCATCAGGTGATAGTTCACCCTCCTTAACAATCACAAAGTCGCCAACGGCATCAATTCTATAATCACGGTCAGCATTGACGTTAATATAATGGTAGCCGTTTTCATCGGCGCCCACCACGGCGTTTTTGATGTTGACAACTCGCTGATCGGCTAAAATCTTCACGTCTTCGCTGACACCAACGGGGCCAAGTGAACCAAAATCAGCACCAAGGTATTTCTTAGCTTGATCATCGGTGGCCATATCCAGGAAATCTGCTCCTAAGTAGTTTTTTAATTTAACGTCATTGACATCATAATCACCCCGAACCAGCACCATAACGGGCTGTTCATCAGCAACATACAACATCGACTTGATTGTTTGAGTCTCTGGAACATCCAAGAGTTTGGCAACTGCAGAAATCGTCTTGGCATTTGGCGTCTCGATCTTCTTCATTTCAGCTTCTGGGGTGTCGTCAACTTCATCCGTCACCTTTGATTTCGCCATTTCCAAGTTGGCAAAATAATCACTGCCATCTGAATAAACAATCGTGTCCTCACCTACGGCAGCCATTGCAGAAAATTCCTTGGAGTCGGAGCCACCCATAGCGCCACCGTCACCGATAATGACCCGATATTTCAATCCAATTCGGTCAAAGATATTCCGGTAGGCTTGCTCCATGGCATTATATGTTTTGTCCAAGTCTTCATCGTTAGTTGCAAACGAATAGGCGTCCTTCATGATAAATTCCCGACTGCGTAAAAGTCCGTATCGAGGCCGATTCTCATCACGGTACTTGTTTTGAATTTGGTACAACACCAGTGGTAATTGCTTATATGACTTGATTGAATCACGAATTAACGCTGTAAACGTTTCTTCGTGGGTCGGCCCCAAAATGAAGTCAGTTTCGTGGCGGTTCTTAAATTTAAATAATTCTGGACCGTATGTATCATAACGGCCTGATTCTCTCCAAAGATCCGCTGGCAAGATATCCGGCATCAACATTTCGTGAGCGGATGTTGCTTCCATTTCTTCTCGGATAATCGTTTCAATCTTGTTTAAAACCCGATATGCCAATGGTAAATAAGCGTACATGCCGGCAGAAATCTGGCGAATATACCCGCCGCGGACCAGCATTTGGTGACTGAGTGCTTCAGCGCCCTTAGGGGTTTCTTTTAACGTTGGAATCAGCATCTGTGATTGCTTCATGTGTAAGGTTCTCCTTCATTATTTACTTAATTAATGCAAAAAGTATCTCTCAATATCGTTCCAAGTGACCAAAATCATCAATAACATCAAAAAGGCAAACCCGATTAATGTGATAACGGTCTCAGTCGTCTGGGAAACCGGCTTTCTTCTGATCGCTTCCAGAATATTCAACACTAACTTACCACCGTCTAATCCCGGAATTGGAATCAGGTTAATGATCGCTAAGTTCAGTGATAAGAAGGCTAAGAAGTTCAACACGCCGCTTAGTCCCATTTTGGCAGCTTGAGAAGTGGTGGCGAAAATAGCAACCGGCCCTCCCAAGTCATTTAAACTAAAGTGGCCGCTGACCATGCTCCAAAGTGCGCCAAACAGCTGTTTAGCCACCGACCAGGTCGTGGTGAAGCCAGAGAGAATTTTGGCTTTGAAACTCTT
>NZ_JAXGWW010000036.1:0-15307 GCF_040773105.1 Lentilactobacillus sp. | reverse complement strand
GTTAAAAAAGATACGATTGACGTTCTTCACAAACGAGAAGTGTTAAATAATGCCATGGTCGGCCTCGAACTGGACCGACTGGCAACTCAAGGGCTAATCAAGGAACCACTTGAAAGTATCATCATGAACGATTCGGGCGTCTTTGGTGTTGATGAAGGAATCGCACTGAACATTGCCAACATCTACGGCACAATTGGCATTACCAATTATGGCTATATTGATCGAGAAAAAACTGGCGTCACAAAAAAATTGGATGAAGCCAAGGACGGCACATCCAATACATTTATTGATGATATTGTTGGCGCGATTGCCAGTGCGGTATCCGCAAAGATTGCCCACCGAAACAACTAACCCCACCCGTGAGTCCTTTCATCGACGTCACGTTTTCTAATTCCTGAAACATAGGGATTGCCCTTAACAAAATATCTCAGTGGCTTGGTCGCCCAAGTCCCCTGATTCGCAACCCCGATTCGATTTGATTCTTCAATTTGAGCCGGGATTTTTTTGTCGTTTTGGTGAATATCAAGCTGACTGTCACCAAAGATTTCCATATTCATTTTCTTATCGGCAATGCCAAAGGCTTCCATCAATTTGCCGGGGCCGTTGGTTAAATCTACGCCGTGCTTCTCACGATTTTTCATCATGATGTCAATACCAATTGTCGGTTCAATTGCCCGAATCAGAATCCCTTGTGGAACACCTTTTGGTTGGGCAGCGACATCCAAGAGGTATCGTCCGTGGATCGAATAGATGTACACTGTACCTGGAGGCCCATATAACGGCTCGTTGGATGGTGTACGTCGCCCCTTAAATGCGTGGGCCGCCGAATCCTGTTGCCCCATATAGGCTTCGGTCTCAACAATCCAGCCACCTACCAGCCCCTCGGGTGATTCATATGTAAGCAGCATCCCCAGAAGTTTTTTGGAAATTTCATCTGTGCTGCCGTTGGAATAAAACGGGTCTTCTTTCAAAAGTGTCACGCCTTTCAAAATAAGTTAACGGAGGTTTTACGATGCAAATCAAATTGGAACGAATTTATGATAAACCCCAGGATTTATCAGGCTACCGAATCTTGGTCGATCGCTTGTGGCCACGGGGAATCTCAAAGGTTAATGCTAAATTGGACGAATGGGAGAAAGAAGTTGCCCCGTCCAAAGAGCTGCGCCAATGGTTTTCACACGATCCCGAAAAGTTTTCCGAGTTCAAAACCAAGTATATTGCGGAACTGGATGCCAATCCAAAGACGGCGGATTTTACCGCGTTAATCGCTGACAAGTTGAAAACAACTGACGTGATTCTACTCTATGGTGCAAAGGACCGCGAAAATAATCAGGCGGTTGTCTTGAAAGATTATATTGCCAATCACTTAGGCCAAGCCTGACGAATATTGGCCAACGTTAAATCA
Organism: Lentilactobacillus sp.; assembly: GCF_040773105.1. NCBI lineage: Bacteria > Bacillati > Bacillota > Bacilli > Lactobacillales > Lactobacillaceae > Lentilactobacillus > Lentilactobacillus sp. The sequence goes on along the minus strand of NZ_JAXGWW010000036.1, from coordinate 13,902 downwards.
TTGGTTGAGCGAAAATGAATGTCGGCCATTTTCAACACCTTAGGATCGCCAACCCCAATTGAAACGATGCCGGCCGCGTTAATCGATTCGACGCCGACAACCCCGTCGTCAATGCCGACACATTGATCAACTGATAAGCCGATCATCTCAGCTGCCTTCAAGAAGACGTCAGGGGCGGGCTTATTATGCTTTATTTGATTTAAGTCGACAATCAATGGAAAATAATCTTCCAGTTCTAATTTTTGAATTTCCTTTGGCGCGTTGGCAGATGCTGAAGCGATGATCATCTTGTAGCCATTTTGTTTAAGTTCGGCTAAGAAATCGTGAATTCCGGGTAAAATGTCATTGGGATTCATCACTTCGAGCATTTGTTGATAAATGGCGTTTTTCTTGTCGGCAAGGGCCTCTTTTTGTTGATCGGAATAGGCGTCTTCCAAGCCACCAGTGCTCAAAATTGCGTTAAGTGAATCAATTCGGTCCCGCCCTTTGATGGCCTCTTCGAGCTGGTCGCTCCACTGAACACCGATGCTTTCGGCGACCTGGCGCCACGATTTACTATGATACAGCCATGAATCTGTAATGATCCCATTAAGGTCAAATAAAACGCCTTTAACGTTTGAAAATGTTGTCATCTCAATTCCCCCCTTTTTATGCAAAGAAGGCTGAAAACAACAATCTTGTTTTCAGCCCCAACTCACTTGGTATTATTTAACTGCGTTAAAAATCCAAGTGATCCCATACTTATCAACAATCTGTCCGTACTTATTACCGGAAGACTTCTTTTCAAAAGTTACAATCACTTTAACTTCTTCTGACTCGACAACTCGATCGTAAAGTTTCTGCAGGGCAGACGAGGCCTCCGAGTCGTGTAAGTCCACTTCAATCATTAATGAAATCAGTGAGGAGACCACCGGCTTGCCTAGAAAACTATCCGCACAAAACACCTGCTTGCCAAGGATCTTGAAGCTGCCTTGCAAAGTAAGGTCGTCGAGATTAACATCCGCATTCAGCGACATGTCTTCTGCCTGTTTTTCAGTTGGGGATTCCCGCTGAATATCGGTAATACCAAAAACGTCTTGGTAATAGGCCAAGGCTTCCTTTGTATTTTCGAATGTCAGATATGGAATTAAATTAATATTATTCATTAGGTCAGCAACCCTTACTTTTTAATATTATTCAGCATTTAGAATACCGTTAATTACAATAGTTGTCAATGTTAACAAACCGTTAATGCCTATTCTAATAGGAATGATATCGCTTTTTGGCCCCATCAATTTTAAAAGTGCTAAACTATAAATTAAATGAGTCTGGAGGAAATTAATTAATGAAACTTGCAATCACAATATTTCTATTAAATGCTTTATACATTGCGATCAATACCTTTAGAACCATGCTGGTTGTCAAGGGGCACCAATTCCTGGCACCGCTGGTAGCGGTCGGAGAAGAGTTCATCTACGTGATGGCCCTGGCAATTGCATTACAACACATTGACAGTCCCCTCAACATCGCCGCATATGCCGTTGGTTTTGGTGTTGGGATTTACATCGGAATTATTATTGAAGATAAAATCGCCTTGGGGTATGTCAACTTTGAAGTAACCGTTCAAATCGACCCCACCAACCCGATTCATGCCCACAACGAAGAGTTGGCCGAAAAGCTGCGTGACCTTGGTTATGGGGTTACCGTCAGCCGAGCCGAGGGACGTTCCGGTGCCCGGTTGGTCTTGAGTATCTTAGCCCCCAGAAAAGCAGACCGGCGCTTGATGGAACAAATCAAAGAGATTTCCCCTGACGCATTCATCATGGTTCAAGAACCGGTTCAATTATCCGGTGGCTTTTGGAGTAAGGAAGTTGACCGCCGAGATCATGCGACTAATCGGATGCATCACTAGTCGTCATCCTCATCAAACAGGCCAAGTTGTTTAAGTATATTTTCAATATCCCTGAAAGAAGCGGCCGTTTTCGGCCCTGGCTTGGGTAGGTCAATTTTATGATCGGCCTTTTTGGGTTCTTTTTGCTGCTTGACCAGTTGTTGAATTGGCGGCAGCTTTTCGACTAATTGTGGCGTTTGAGCCTGGCTCGTACCCATTTTATCCATCGTCTTGTTGAGCAGTTCGTCGACAAAAACATTACCGGCATCGGCTGCGTGCCCTTTCGTCCAGTGGTATTGAATTAATTGAAATTCACGGAGTTGTTGATCAACGGCTTGCCACAGCTCCTTATTTTGAAGCTTGCTGCCGTCACTCTTAGTCCAGCCACGATTCCGCCAGCCCTTCAGCCACCCCTTTTGAATGGCGTCTAAAACGTACCTGGAATCCATCACAACGTCGATTCGACTGTTTTGCAGGTGATTGTGTGCCAAGTACTTTAAAGCCTCTAAAAACGCCATTATTTCCATTCTGTTGTTGGTGGCCCCAAACTCGCCATCCGATTTGGCAAACTGACCATCTTTCGTCTGGACTAAAAACGCCCAGGCCGCTTTATCACTAGCCTTAACGTGCCCACCACGGACATTGCCATGGTTTCTGGAGCCGCCATCGGTATAGACAATCGTCTCACCCGAAAAGCTGTCCGGTTTTGTTGGCTTTTTAGCCGGCCGTTTTTTGGTAGCGCGTTTCCGGGTTAGTTTTTGATCAGTTCCATGACCAACCTCACCGCCTAAATAGTCAACGGCTTCTTCACGCGTCTTGAAGCTTTTATATTGCGCACCTGAATAGCCCTTGACCAGCTTTTCAGTCTCGTCCCAAGTCGTAAAGATCCCGGTCTTTTTTCCTTTTTTGACTGCATAAAATTTCATTAAGTTCCGTTCTCCAGTTCAACATTTTTTCAGAAAAAATGTTAATAATTATTTATAATGTTTCTATCTACTTTGCAATTAGATAAATCTATGCGAAAATGTTAAATAAAGGGGGCAACTGAATATGACCCAAACTAAAGCCACATTGATCTCGGTCGACGAAGCCAAAGCGCTTTTAAAAGACCAATCAGATCAAATAAACGAGCGCTTTCCCCGATTAAAAAAACAAGGTAAGTACATTTTACCTGATTATCGGTTAACAAGAAAACGTGAAGCTTTCAAAATTCGAAAGCATACATTTTTACAGCGCCATGCCCGTTCCTACGTTGCATTTGACTCGGAAAACGGTCAGACGCTTTGGATGCACAATTTTCCCAGCCTAACTGAGGCGTTGTTCTGGTTGGATACCGGTCTTAAACCCACCGATACTGACACCAACACTTCATACAAGTCTTGGAAGGAAATGCATGAAGATGACATCACTGCCCTCAAAGATATTTTGAAGGAACGCTCTAAAAAGCGCAAGGAAGCTCTTGCAGCTAAAAAAGCAGCGACGATGCCAAAGAAGAAGCCGGCTGCAGTTAATAAATCCAGTGTGGCCAAGAAAAAGAAAGCAAATTAATTCGAGAGTTGGCACCCAGTACTTGGGTCCCAATTTCAGCTTTACCACATTTAAAGGACTGGCACAGGCAAAACAGATACGTTTTGCCTGACCAGCCCTTTTTAATATGCCCTAAATATAGTTCCCAGCAACGTCAGACTCGTCAAAGGCCTCGACAAACTTCTTGTGATAAGCAGCCTCATAGGCGGCGACTTTTTGCTGACAATCCTGTTCACGCATTTTGTCAGCGGCTTCTCGTTCCGATTTAATCGAGGGATCCGGGTAGATTGGCTGTAAGACATGAACCGTGTAATTAATACCATGGGGATCACCCTTGGTCGGTGCGTCTGCCATCGAAACAAAGCAGGAAACCACCGGCACATTGAATTTCACAGCGTAATAGTAAGCACCGCGTTCAAGGGGCCGTGGCTTTCGGTAGTTGAACCACATCTCCCGTTCCGGATAAATCAGGATGGACTGCTGACGATCCAAGCTCTGCTTTAACAGCTTGATAAAGTTTTTGCCCATGTAATTAATGCTGTCGCTAATCGGAATGGTATCCGAATAGGTCATCAAAAAGCCCAGCAGACCGGGCATTTTTAGGTTGGTCAATTCAACGACAATCGACAAATCAGGCAACTTAAGTGCCGAGCGGATGAGTAAACTGTCAATCGGACTAAAGTGATTAGCTGTTACAATTGCCGGCCATTTAACGTCCGCTAAATGAGCCTGCCCCTCCACCTGTAAATTGGGGCTGAGCATTCTGGCACCAATATTCATCATCGAACGGGCTTCAACGGCCCTTAGTCGGTAACGTCTGGTCTGATGCAACTTCAAAAAATCGGCTAAAACCGATTGCTGCTCAGCTAATGTCAACACCGGGTCGTTAATTTCAACTTTTTGATTTAATTTTCCTTGGCGAACATTTTCGGCAATATTACGGATGACTTTATCACGGTCACCAAGTTTTACTGGTGTAAAAGTCATAGGGCGATGTTGACTCCTTGCTTTGTTCGGGCCGCAAACGTATCTGGCTTGTTGGTTGTATCAACCGCCAACTGGATCAAATCAGCCTGGTTCTTCTGATCGCGAGCTACTTCTTTGTCATCCATCGCTGCCAGTTCGTCGGTTAAGGCCTTGTAATAAGCGGTATTTTTGGCGTACTTCCAGAAATATTCTTTACGTTGGCAGTCCTCATAGCGCCATGGCTTGGCAAACAGGTTGTAGTGAATCAGCCAAGGGGTCACATCCAAAGGCGTCGAGATTTGAATATTCCAAGACGGATTAAGGTAATAGATTCGTTTTCTGGCAATCGCATTCATGTAGTCCTGGTCCGGTGCCAAGCTCTTGAAATGGTATTGATTCAAGAGGTCCAAAAAGTGATCGGCAAAATGGCTCTCACGCATTGCCTTTAAGTTCATCAGCAAAACGCCAGAATTAATGTATTTTTGCGAATCGATGCCGATGGCTTTTTCAGCATAGGCCATCGTTTCCGGGTTATGGCCGATAAAATGATCAGAAACCGCACCAACCAAGTTATCCCCAAGGTCCGTGTCGAATAATTTGCCAATGTCATTTAAAACTACGGTATCAGAATCTAAATAAATTGCTTTATCGAGCTTTGGAAATAGTTCGGCGATGAATAACCGGAAATAAATCGTATACGTAAAGTAGTCACTGCGTAGCTTGTTTCCCTTGTCGGTGATTTCCTTTTTCAAACGATCGTTAATCGAAACAAAGCTGATTTGAACGTTATCACGCGCAAATTTTTTCAACTGGTCGCGATTTTCCTGATTCAAATCGTCACATAAAATAATAATGTCATAGTCCCGTGTTGTTGAAGCATTGGCCTCTAAGGATTCCAGCGCCACTGCCAAATAAGCGGCGTAATTATCATCGACTGCAAAAAATACCGGTACTGTTTGATTAGACATGAATCTTCCTCCTAGAATTTAGTCGTCTGTTTGTCGCTCATAGTGAATGTAAGCAACGTTACTTTCACGGCTTCGAAGCACCATCTGATCATAAACCTGATCATGGAGCTTTCGTTGCCGGGATTTGCGAGATAGTGCCATGTCTGGCATAAACGGGCCGTCAAAGTAGATAACCTGTTTCGGCCGCTTTAAAAGCCGGCTTTTTTGATATGTAATCGTCATCGTGTAGCTGGGAACGTTCTCTGCCACAGGATAGTGAAATGCTCCAACTGGAAATGGGCGAATATGGGTATAATAAGGCCAGACGTGTGCTTCAGGGTAGACGAAGACCCGTTGGTGCTGGTCCAGCCGTTTCTTCATGGCCCGTTGAAATTTCACCATTTGAGATAATTTGTCCGGCAAAATCAAGGCCCCACACATCGTCAAAAATCGACCGACAATTGGAATCCCCAAGTTGGCCGGTTCGGCAATCGGATAAGCGCGTCGGGGAACAGCGACCAGCATTGGCAACAGCGCATCCCCTAATGGCTGTGTGTGGTTCGCATAAACAAAAGCCCCCCGCCGACCTTGAGTGGCCAAGCAGTGCTTGTTTCGAAACGATGCGTGTAAATAAAACCGACAGTACAGAAAACTAAACGCCACGGCAAGTGCATAAATGACCGTTCCAATGCCTCGGTAGATAAGTGAGGTGTGCAGCCAAACGTGGTTGTCGGGGATCGTCGCATCCTGATGTTTAGTGAACACAACATCGTCATCAAAGGATCGATACCGATATGTTTTAGATGTGTGCTGCTTCATCAGGATGCCACCTCCTCATATTAAACGACTGATTTGGACAAGTCCATCTTAAAATAAATGGTGACATAATTTTATCATATCGACAGCTAAATAAAACCTTTTGAACGAATCATTGATTTCTTACACCAAATTAGTGTTAAAATGACGCTTGCTATGCTAGTTTAAAGAGTGAGTATATTAATCAATATTTTGGGGGATTCATCGATGCCAGATCATTCTAATAAACCGCAAAAATTTAATTTAAAGACGTTTTTAACCCTCATTAACCGGATTCACCCACGATACTGGCAACTGATCGCAGGCTTTTTGCTTGGCGTATTGGCGACCGCCATGCAACTGGCCGTTCCAGGAATTGCCAAGGGGATCATCAATTCAATCGGACATCACATGAACACTACGTTAATTGTCGGCGTGGTCCTTTTATTCCTATTAAGTACAATTATCGGTGCCTGTTCCGGAACCGTCTTGGGCTTTTTCGGTGAAGACGTGGTTTATAAGCTGCGAAAAACGCTTTGGAACAAGATTCTAAAATTACCAGTTCATTATTTTGATGAGACCCAGTCCGGTCAAATCACCTCCAGATTAGTCAATGATTCGACTCAGGTCAAGGAACTGTTGGCAAATTCCGTTCCAAAGACTGCCACTTCAATCATTCAACTCGTTGGGGCGATGGTCTTGATGATGATTATGGACTGGCGGATGACGATTATTATGTTCATTGCTATCCCCCTTGTCCTCGTCTGCCTGCTACCAATTGTCCGTCAGTCGCACAAAATTGCCCGGGCCCGTCAAGATGCCTTGGCAGACCTTAACGGAAAAGCCGGTGAAATGCTGGGTGAAGTCCGCCTAGTTAAATCCTCAACTGCCGAACCGCTTGAAAAGTCGGCTGGCGATCAACGCATGTTTCGCCTGTATCGAATTGGCCGTCGGGAAGCCATTTATGACTCAATCGCCGGCCCCGTCATGGGCATGGTGATGATGGCCATGGTACTGGGAATTTTGGCTTACGGTGCCCTCCGGGTTCGTGAAGGCGCCATCGACATTGGAACCCTATTTTCATTTCTAATGTACCTGGTTCAACTGATCGGACCGTTTGCGATCCTCGGCCAATTTATGGCTGACGTCGCCAAAGCAAGTGGTTCGACCACCCGAATTCAAGCCTTGCTTCAAACACGTGAGGAAGATCAACAGTCTGGAAGCGATTTTGATATCAGCGGCCAAACGTTAAAAATGAGCCATGTCAGCTTTTCGTATGAAAAGGACAAACCAATCCTCCACGACGTTTCATTTACCGCTCCTGCCAATTCCGTGATCGCCTTTGCCGGTCCGTCGGGTGGCGGAAAATCAACTATCTTCAGTCTTTTAGAACGCTTTTATCAGCCGGACAGTGGCCATATTATGATTGGCGATACCGAAGTAGACGATATCAAGCTTGGAAGCTGGCGGAATCAAATTGGGTTGGTTGGCCAAGACGCCGCAATCATGTCCGGCACCATCCGTTATAATTTGACCTATGGGCTCGATAAAACCTTTGAAGACGAACAACTTTGGCATGTTTTAGATATGGCCTACGCGACCAAATTTGTCAAAGCCATGCCACGCGGTCTCGACACTGAAGTGGGTGAACGCGGGATAAAAGTCTCCGGCGGGCAACGCCAACGCTTGGCTATTGCCAGAGCTTTCTTAAGAGATCCGAAGATTTTGATGCTTGATGAAGCCACTGCCAGCTTGGATTCCGAATCAGAAATGATGGTCCAACAAGCTCTCGACAAATTGATGGTGAACCGAACGACCTTAGTCATCGCCCACCGCCTCAGCACCATCACTGACGCGGATGAAATCTACTTCATCGAAAATGGTCGGGTCAGTGGTCACGGAACCCATAAACAGTTAGTCAAAAGTACGCCACTGTACCGAGAATACGTGGAAAACCAATTTTCAGAAGAAAAAACGCATCAGCCAATTCGGACGGAAAAGCAAGCAACGTCTTGAGAATGTGCTGGATGAAAAAGAGAGGCTGAGCTAAAAGTATCAACTTTTGGCTCAGCCTTTTTCTGGTGATTCCATATTATCTTGCCTAAACATGTTCCTCAAACCAGCTCCGTCCGCTTAATGCTCCGAAGCTATGCGGTTTAACTCGCACTCTGTTGTTTTATTTGGATAAAACGGGCTCCGCCTGCAGCTTAGCCATTATCTCTTGATACTCATCCAAGATGTCATCATATTCGTGTAAATTCAGCTGGGAGTGGACCTTGTCGACTTCCCAGGGTTTGACCGAAACCGTATGAATAATCGGCCAAAATTTCCAACGAGTTGAAAAATGCTGGAACACCGTGTCCGGTTGAACATCCTGTTGCTCATTATACTTCTCTGCCACGAACGCCTTATGCTTTGCCAACTTGTTCATGGCCGATTGATCAGGCATAATCATTGGCCGTTTGGCACAGTATGCCCGGCAGCGCGCCAATAGCTGATCTTGGCGAATCTGTTTAAGATTCATCAGCAGCATTCCGGAGTTAATGTAGTCAAACGGCCGTAGCTGATGATGGAAAAACCAGCGGCCATAATGATCAAGAACCCCTAGAAAATCTATGTTATCCAGCGCTTGATGGTAGAACGCTTCAAACGGTCGCCGACAAACGACATCCGCATCTAAATATAAAATCCGATCTGAGAACTGTGGTACTAAATCACTGTATAGTCTTAACATACTGTACGGCGTAAATAATGTATTAATATTGGCAGTTGGCAATTCCGCTTCAAACTTTTCGGTCATATCGATTTTAATAACGGCATTCCGGTTGTTCCCCTGCTTGGCCAGATCGTTTAAAAAGTCGATATGATCGTCACTCAACGCTTGAAACTGGCGGTGCTTATTGCGAAGGTGTCCGGTCATAATATAAATTTTCAGTGGTTCATGAGCGTGTTTGGTTAACGACAAGATTGAGATAATCAAGCCTTCAAACATGTTGTCGTCACCACAATATAAAATATCCAACGTTGCTTCCCCCTGTCGTGCTACCCACTCAAAGTGTGTCATATTTGACGTAAAATGGCAACAAAAGAGCGTGTACATGATGTGTGTAAAAAAGAGTCGGCACAACGGATATTGTCCCAACTCCTACTTTAAACGATTAATCTTCGAAGTGATTTGTCACGTGTTTCGGCTCGGTTTGAACCAAAATTTGGCCATTGTGAATTGAATACAAAATTTCTGATCGCTCATTTAAGGCATTGTAGAAATTATTGTTGTTCATGATGATACAGTTGGCCGGCTTCCCAACATGAATGCCATAGTGACCACTAATGTGCATCGCCTTGGCAGCGTTTGTCGTGATAAATTGATACGAATTCATGATATCGTCATAGCCCATCAGATGCCCGACATGAATGCCCATTTGAACAGGGTCAAGCATGTTGCCATTGCCCATTGGATACCAGGGATCCTTGAGATCATCTTCACCAAAGGCAACGTTGATGCCAGCTTCAGCCAACTCCTTAACCCGGGTCATTCCCCGACGCTTGGGATAGGTATCAAAACGGCCACCCAGATTGGTGTTAACCAACGGATTGGCAATGAAGTTGATATGAGACATTCTCAAGAGACGGAATAATTTATACGTGTAGGCGTCGTTATATGACCCCATCGCAGTGGTATGACTGGCAGTCACTTTGTCGCCCATGCCGCTTTCCAGTGCCAAAGTTGCCAGTACTTCAAGGTTTCGAGAAGCGGGATCGTCAATTTCGTCACAGTGGACATCAACTAATTTACCCTTACTTTCAGCAACCTTCATCAAGAATTTCAACGACTCAACCCCGTAGTCACGGGTAAATTCAAAATGCGGGATCCCACCAATCGCATCGGCACCCATATCGGCCGCGGCAATCATCAATTCCTTGCCGTTTGGATAGGACAATATGCCTTCTTGGGGAAAAGCGACCAGTTGAAGTTCTACCTGGTCGGCAACTTCATCACGAACTTCAATTAAGGCCTTTAAAGCCGTCAAATCCGGATCGGTGACGTCAACATGGCTTCGAATAAATTGAATCCCGTTGGCGACTTGAATTTTGATGGCTTTCTTAGCGCGGGTCTTCACGTCGTCAATCGTTAACTTCTTCTTACGTTCACTCCAAATTCGAATGCCGTCAAATAACGTCCCGGATTGATTCCACTCAGGATCGCCGGCCGTTTGGGTCGCATCCAGATGAACATGGGGATCAACAAACGGTGGCAGCAATAATTTATCGGTGGCGTCAATCACCTGTTCACCGTCACTGGGTTCAATACTTGGCGCAATCTTGACAAACTTGCCGTCAGCTATTTTGACGTCACTGGTTTGTTCTGCATTTTCGATATGGACATTTTTGATAAGCATGTCATTTATCCCTCACAATCAACGTATTTATTCATATTATAGTCTATTTTGGCAGCAAAGTTGGGCCCTTTCTGGTGAGTGTGCGATAATACATATGTGATCCCTATTAAGACATTGGCATTTTTTTGCTAAGTGAAAGGTTCTGATTCATTGAATTCAAAAACCAGATTGGCATTACCACAGATCTTGACGTTAGGTTTCCTGATTATTATCTTAGTGGGAACTTTTTTACTGTCACTGCCAATCTCAAGTAAATCGGGGCATATGACCAGTTATATCAACGCCTTTTTCACAGCGACTTCCGCGACTTGTGTGACCGGAATGACGGTGGTCAACACCGCGCTTCATTGGAGTATCTTCGGTAAAATTGTGATCCTGATGCTGGTCGAAATTGGTGGTTTGGGCTTTATGACATTCGCCGTTCTGCTGTTTGTGTTTATGCGCCGGAAGGTTGATTTGACTACCCAACTGCTAACCCAACAGTCCCTTAACCTACAATCGTTTGCCAACACCAGCACGGTTGTTTTTCTGGTGGTTCGCATTTCCCTGGCAATTCAAGTTCTTGGAACCGGCCTGATCTTCATTGATTTCTATCCCCGTTATGGGTTGGTTAAAGGCCTGGGTTATAGCATTTTTCACTCAATCAGTGCATTTTGTAATGCCGGCTTTGATTTGTTTGATAACAGTCTCGTGCGGTTTCAAACAGATCCCTACCTGCTGTTCGTATTGACGATTCTCATCATCTCCGGGTCCCTCGGCTTTCTGGTTTGGAAGGACATTCTTTTCTACCATGAAGATCATCGGTTAAGCCTGCACACCAAATTGGCGTTGACCACTTACCTGGGAATTATCGTTATCAGCTTTGTGGTCTACATGCTGACTGAGCGTAATTTCTCAGAGGGCAGTCATTTAACCATTTTCCAGCGGATTATGAACACCTGGTTTTTATCTGTGACACCAAGAACTGCCGGCTTCTACACCTTTCCAGTCACTCATATTTCCCTTGGTGGGGCATTTTTTACCATGATTTTGATGCTGATTGGTGGAACGCCCGGATCGACTGCCGGCGGGATCAAAACCACGACGGTGGGCATACTTTTAATTCGAGTGTGGGCAACCCTCCGTGGCAAGCGGGACGCTACGTTTTGGGGGCGCCGATTCAGTGACGATAACGTTACCAGGTCTTTATCGCTGGTATTCTTAGTCGCCGTCGTCCTGTCGATTGCGACTCTGATTTTAACTTTCACGGAGACCATCCCCAAATCAGAAGGATTGGAATACATCATGTTTGACGTCGTTTCAGCCTTTGGTACAACCGGATTTAGTCTGGGGTTGGTTGCGCATTTGAGCGTGATCGGCAAATTAATTTTCGCGGTGCTGATGTTCATGGGCCGGGTTGGAATTTTCACGGTGATGTACTCATTGTTAACGTCAAAGCGACCAGAAGATGCCTTCAGATATCCGGAAGAAAATGTGATGATTGGTTAATTTGAAAGTCTGGTCAAAAAAGCGGCTTTTCATCCAAAAACCATATATCATGAGGTAATAATCAATTCAACGTAGAGGAGCATTCATACCATGAAACAAAATTACGCAGTCATCGGCCTCGGCCTTTTTGGATCCAGCATTGTCAACGCCTTGCTGGAACACGACCAGGAAGTGCTGGTGATTGATAAAAATGAAAATCGGGTCAACGAGTTTCGCGATAGAGCAACCGAAGCCATTGTTGCCGACACTCAAAATGAACTGGCATTAAAACAACTTGGCATCGGTAATTTTGACAATGTGTTTGTCGCTATCGGAACCGATTTGGAGGCCAGCATCATGACCACCATGATCTGTGAAGAATTAGGCGTTAAACACCTGGTATGTAAGGCTGAAAACGCCCGCCATGCCAAGGTTCTGGAAAGGTTGGGCGCCGATGAGGTCATCCAGCCCGAACGTGACATGGGCCAGCGAATTGCCTTGCACGTTATGGAGCCTAAGATCCTCAACGATTTAAAGCTAAAGGGTGAGTTGTCGGTTATCGAATTTGAGCTGACAAATCCCAAGTTATTTAATAAGACCCTCAAAGAACTGAACTTAACCAATCGCTACAAGATTTCCGTGATTGCCCTTTCCCATGCCGATGAGGAAGGTGCGATCATTCCCAATCAATCGACCATCACGAAGCCAGGAGATATTGTGACCATTATTGGTACGGAGAAGGATGTTGAAGCGTTTGAGGAAATTGCGACGGCGTAAAAAGAGGCCATTAGTCCCTTGAAAAGAGCAGGCCTAATCAAAATTCGGATGAACTTTGATTAGGCCTGCTCTTTAGTTGTTCCAAATAAAAAGGATTGTGATACAAGAATAGACTAACGCACTTTCTGAAGTGTTACTTACTTTTCGGTTCCTCGAACAAATGTCTCAGCAATTAAACTTGGATTAATAACGCCGCTGACCGTAAGTGACCACGGAGAACCAGGCTGATGGGTAATCTTACTCAACCCAGCAGCAGTTTTATCACCATAATCTTTTAAAATGTCATTTAGTAAACCTGAAATCTCATTGTCCTTTTGGATTAAATTATAATCGTCAAACGCTTGCTTATCCAAGCCAATTGAAATAATGTCTCGGTGACCATTGAATGCCGTGTGGATCTCCTCAACGACCGGCCCATAAGGCATGGCGATAATTGGCGAGCTAAATAGCTTACCATGGGTTGTGGCTGCATACCGGCCAAATGCAAAGTACAATAATTTCACGACTTTCATTTGGGTTAAATCTTCAATATTTTCATCATTTTTGGCATCAAAAAAGTTTGTTACCCGATACCAATTAGCTAGCTGCAATGCTGAATACTTGGGCTGAGGAGCATGTTCAACAATGACATCATCACTCTCAGCATCAAAGTAATCGTTAATCTTTTTGATCACTGTTTTAGGTAATCGATTTTGGTGTTTTTCTTGATCTTGCTTAATCAAGTTATGAAGCAGATGATCATCAGACATCAAGGCTTTTAAAAGCTGATTATTTGCTTCCGATGGAAAGGCACCCGTCTCATACATTGCAACAGTATTCGGACTCCAGCCCAGCAATTTAGCAAATTCCCGTTGCGAAAGCCCGATTTTGGCACGATATTTCTTAATATCCATTGGGGAAACCAAACTCATTTCCTGACGGTACATGGCGTTAGCAATTTCAACAGCTTGATCGTCGAGCTCGGAATCCTCAACCAATTCATGAGTTTCACTATCAAAGCGAGCTGGGGCGGTAACTGAATATTCATGACCGTGAATTAAAAATGTGTTGGTATAATCTTTAACATAAGTCTTAGCCATATCAATTTACCTCCTAAAATTAGTTTGAAACATGAAAACTAATAAATCGAACTTGACGATCATTATCAACGAAT
>NZ_JAXGWW010000035.1:0-15723 GCF_040773105.1 Lentilactobacillus sp. | reverse complement strand
ATGATGCCACAAGAATGAGTGCGCTTATTTTATTTACTGCTCCCTTCAGCCTCCGAGCTATGCTCCGACGACCCAGGGCCCTACTGTACAAGAAAAAGCCGACAACGATGAACAAGAACCGTTCATCATTGCCGACTTCTCCTTTTACTCCGGGTCCAAACAGGTCTCGTCGCACACTTTTACTGAAATTGCATTCCGCCATCCACAATCAGCGTCTGGCCCGTTACATAATTTGAATCTTTTCCTGCTAAGAATGATACGGCAGCTGCTACATCTTCTGGTTCGGACAAACGCTTCAGGGCAATGTCCTTAGCGAATGTTTGCATTCCCCATTCATCATCCTTGCCGGCGTTCTTTCCTACTTGATGCGCAATATCAAACATCATTGGTGTCTTTACGATACCTGGTGCGTATGCGTTTGCCGTGATTCCTTCTTCAGCCAAATCTCTGGCCAACACTTGGGTAATTCCACGGACCGCAAATTTAGTTCCTGAGTATAATGCCAGGTTCGGGTTACCGACAACCCCAGCTTGTGAAGTTGCGTTAATAATCTTGCCACCATGACCCAACTTCTTAAATGCTTGATGAGCTGCTTGTGCACCCCATAAAACACCCCCAACATTGACGCCATATACGAGTTTAAATTGGTCCGGGGTAATTGTGTCAATTGGCGTTGTTGGTCCCAAACCAGCGTTGTTAACAATTACGTTGAAGTCGCCGAACGTATCAACGGCTTTGTCAACTGCAGCGAATACCGAATCGCGGTCAGAAACATCAGCCTTGATGCCAATTGCCTCTGATCCATCAGGTGAAAGCTTCTTAGCCACTTTTTCAGCATTGTCAATATTCAAATCAACAACAGCCACTCTAAACCCATCATCATGCAGTCGAGTCGCGATTGCTTCACCGATTCCTTGACCTGCTCCAGTAACGAATGCAACTTGTTTTGCCATAATTGTTACCTCCATTTGAAAATCATTTGTGTATATCTTGTATACGTTTTCATTGTACCTGATTTTAATCATGTCGTATACAAAAACTATTTTTAATTTGGAAAATAAAAAACAACCTGATCAGAGCATTCTCCGTTCAGGCTGTTAAGTATGATAAGAACAAGGCCGGTGACGTTCGTATCGCCACAAAACCTCAATCCGTTTCACTATTCAAATTAACTGAGAAATGGTCCCGAATCCAATACGTCATCACCCACGAGATAAATAGGAAAACGATCACGACAAGGTATGGTAAGTGATAGCTGGTGTCCAGTAAGGCCCCAGATACAATCGGGCCAACAATATTGCCGACACTGGTCAACGACATATTAACCCCGTTGATCAGCCCCTGCTTGGTCACACTAGCCTTTGTCAGCAAAGTGGTAATCGCCGGTCGTATGAGATCGTAGGCGGTAAAGACAATCAAGGTGGCAATAATGACTTCTAATTTGGAATGGGCCAGAATAATCCAGCCGGTGCCTAAAAATGAAAGCAAGAAGCAGTATCGAATTAATCGTTTTTCAGTCAGCCAGACAACCAGCCGGTCAAACAAAAGCGCCTGAAATGTCAATGACGTTACCCCGTTTAACGTTAATACCAGCGCAATATTGCCCATGGTGAAACCAAAAACTTCATTTACGTACAGACTGTAAATACTTTCAAAACCGACAAGCCCAAATGAGGAAATCAGAATCAACAAGAATAACAATCCCATGGGCCCTGAAAATAGTTTCTTCGCCTGGGTCCATGAAGCCCGCTTAGGTGGTCGGCTTTGAGCTGGCACCGGGTGGTTGGCCGCAATTTTTTCAATCTCTTTTTCATTTGGCAGCATGGTCCACAATGAAATCATACTCAGCAGTCCCAAAACTGCCGCAAACCAAAATGGTGTCTTGTAATCAAACTTGGCAAGGATCCCACCAATACCAGGACCCAGAATCAAGCCCCCGCTGAAGGCCGCTGAAAGCAGTCCAATAATTCGGGCCCGTTGTCTTGGTGTCGTTAAATCAGCCGCCAGCGCATTAGTGGTCGGGACCACCATTGCGGCCGATAAGCCACCAATCGTCCGGGAAATATCAAACATCCACAACCAGTTGGTCATCGCAAATAAGACTTCAGACAGCATGTAAAGTAACAGTCCAGACACCAAGATTGGTTTTCGGCCAATCTTATCAGACAGCTGGCCGACAATTGGGGAAGCCACCAATTGCGCGATGGCAAACAGCGAGTTCATGATCCCCATGTCGGTGGCGGACAAATGCAGTTCGTTCTTGATGAACGGCATAACCGGAAAAATCAGACTCATTCCAATACATACCAAAAAGTTTCCAAATATCAGGACAATTATCGCGTTTCTCACCTTTTTCGACAAATGATGGCCCCCTTTCGTTTTTCGTTAAAAGCATAAAAATATGTATAACGCTATAAATACTATTATGTCCACCATAATACTTAATTAATGTAGAATTAATCCATGGTAAAATAACCAATTGTTTTGTAAACTTAAGGCAATTATCCATATTGGTGCGCTTATTCAAGGAGGTAATCATCGTGAACGAATCATCTCATCTCCCCAAACAAATTAAGACCGTCTGGCGCATTTCAGCCGTTTTAAACGCACTGTTGGCTGCGGTCGTCGGCCTCGGTGCCATGATTGGTTACCATTTTTTCCACTATCAATGGCTCTTTTACGCTGCCGATTTCTTTTTTGTGGTTGCCGTCATTGACCTGATCGTTGAACTGACCCTGGTCCCATACCGTTATTCCTTTTGGTTGTACACTCTGACCGATGATGCGGTTGAATTGCGTTCCGGCTTTATTTTTCGAAAATTAATTTCGATTCCAATCGCCAGAGTCCAGGACGTTACGTTATCGGCCGGGCCAATTTTACAATTTCAAAAGCTGCAGGAAATCCGCATTACCACTGCCTCGACTTCCCATAAGATTGACGGTGTTGAACCGGCCGTCGGCGAACAACTCCGTAAACAAATCATGAAATTGGCGGTGGAGGTGGGCGAAAATGACGTCTAATAATCGTCAACACTTAAATCCATTATCTATCGGCTATTTTTTATTTCACCATACCTGGGACACGCTCATCCTCATCTTTTTAAGCCTCAGCCCCATTACCAATTTGTCGCAGGAAATCGGGATTGACCCAATAGTTGAATTCGGTGGCTTACTCTTAATCATTCTTGGCTTATACGGCATCAAATATTGGTTTTTCACCTTTGAATTTGATGATGAGATGCTGACCATCAACACCGGTGTCTTTGTCAAAAAGCACACCCATATTCCGTACGGCCGCATCCAAACCATTCAGCATACCCAATGGTTTTTCCTGGTTCCCTTTCATTTGGAAAAGCTGCAGATTGAAACGGCTGGCCACGACGAAAAAGCACCAGAAGCGGTTCTTCCCTTGGTTAATGAACGAGTCAGAGCAGAAATTGAAAGAAAACGACTTGGAAAAACGCAGTCAAATGCCGTTTTCAGTGAGCCAGATCAAGGCGACAACAACACTTTTAAGACGGTTGCCGATTACACAATCGACCCACGTGAGCTGAATTTATTTGCCCTCACCTCGCTTGGCATTTTCCCAATTATCGGTGCTATATTTGTGTTGTTTGGTAAAATCCAAGAAGCAATTCCAGAAAACGTGATTGATTCGGTTGCCTCAAAACTGATTCACCAATCAGCAATCATTATCATGACGGTGGGTATTTTAATCGTTCTACTCAGTATTGCCGGCTCGTATCTGACCATCGTTCAAAAGTATTATAAATTCCGGATTAATTCCGACAACACCCAATTAAAAACCGAGCAAGGCCTTTTTCAACGCAACGCTGTAACTATTCCAATCGCCCGCATTCAAGCACTGCGTATCAAGCAAAACGTGATTCGTCAGTGGCTAAGACTATCCACTGTCCAAGCACTTGCAGCATCCTCCGCAGGTGACGACGAAAAGGGCAATGATTTAATGATTCTGCCAGTGGTTAAAACGCAAACCGCCTTTTCGACGACTTCCAGATTTGTCAATTGGGCACCCCATCAGTTGAGCGGGATGGCGCGCTTAAGTCGCCGCAGCTACTGGTACTTTATCCGAAATGCGTCACTCATGAGCCTGATCGTTATTCTTCCGTGTCTGTATTTCTTCAAGGACCGGGGCTTACTGAGCACACCCTTATTCTTAATTGCCATTTTGCTGGGCTGGTATTCCGGCAATAACACCGGATGGAAAATTTTGGATGGTCAGCTGGTTCTCCAAAACGGCCACTGGTTCACCCGTTCCCAATACGTCATCCCCCACAAAAATGTGCAGTCATTTTTATTTGTTCAATCGATTTGGATGACGCACTCCAAGCTTGCCCACATCCGCGTCAACGTGCGCCACGGCAATCAAAACGAACTGATTGAAATTCGCTATTTGCCTGAAGAATCCGGTAAAGAAATTTTTAATTGGTTAAAAATCAGGTAACAGTTAATGTGATTAAGCAGTATACTGATAAACAAACGACTTTTAGGAGGTTTAATCTATGAGAGAAGTCACCATTGGAGATTCAAATGTCCCTGCCATTGGTCTTGGGACCTGGCATATGGGCGATAATACCGCAACCCGGGAAACCGAGATTAAGGCACTTAAAGACGGCATTGCTGCCGGAGCCCGCGTGATCGATACGGCAGAGATGTATGGTAATGGTCGCAGTGAGCGCTTGGTTGGAGAAGCAATCAAAGGGACGAACCGCGATGAGCTTTTCATTATCGATAAGGTGCTGCCGTCAAATGCTTCGGCTTCTCGTCTTGAGCACAGCCTGGACACCAGTCTCAAGCAAGTTGGGACCGACTACTTCGACTTATACCTCTACCATTGGCGTGGGGCGATTCCGCTGAGTGAAACCATTTTGACCCTTCAGCAGATGCAAACCAAGGGTAAGATCAAGCACTGGGGTGTCTCCAACTTTGACATTTCTGATATGGAAGAGTTGCTCGAACTGCCCAATGCCGACCAGGTCGCTGCTAATGAAGACTTGTACAACCTCGGCAGTCGTGGCATTGAATATAGTTTGTTACCATGGATGCGAGAGCGAAAGATTCCGTTAATCGCGTATACTCCCGTGGCTGCCGGCGATCAACGCGGCCGGTTGACTGCCGATCCCGTTGTCAAGCAAATTGCAGCGAACCACTCTGCTTCCGCTTGGCAAATCATTTTGGCTTGGGCGATCCGTGATGGAAATACCATCGCCATCCCCCAGTCAAACGATCCAAAGCACACGGTTGATAATGTCTTGGCGGCAAACATCACGCTGACAGCCAACGAACTCGCCCAGCTGGATGTGCAATTTCCTAAGCCAAGCAGTAAGCAACCATTGGATATGAGATAAATACTAAAAAAGTAAATACACAAACTCGCTCCGTTAATCGGAATGGGTTACAATGCAGTTAGGCGAATAACGTCCAACTGCATTTTTATTTAGGGGAATTTGTAACCGCTTACTTTGATAAAGGAGCTGATTATTATTAGGTATATAGATATTTCAAATGGGGAAAAACGCCTCAATGGGCCAAAGATCGTCGACAGTTTGGCCAATTTTTTCATCACAAGTTCCAAATTTACCGAACAAATTTTCTTTTTTTCGCGACCACCACAGCCTGCTGTCGTAATTGGTCTGAATCAAGACGTCTTTTCTGAAGTTAATTTGAATTTTATTCATGAGCATAATATTCAACTATCTCGCCGTTTTTCCGGCGGTGGCGCGGTCTTTGTTGACCCTGGTGATTTGAATTATACCTTCATCGACAACGACGATGGCACCAACTGCGGTGACTTCAAACGTTACGCTCAGCCCGTTATCTCCACCCTCAAAAAGCTGGGGATTGATGCCAAAATGACTGGTCGAAATGATTTGACCGTTGACGGCAAAAAAGTTTCAGGAATGTCTGCCTTAAAGATCGGCAACCGTTTCTTATGCGGCGGCACCTTAATGGTCGATGTCGATTTGGCAGCAGCTGCCAAGGCACTGACCCCACCCAAAGCAAAATTGCAGTCGAAAGGTATCAAATCGGTTCACAGTCGGGTCACCAACATCCGCCAATTCTTTGATCCAAAATATAAAAATATCACGATGGAAGAATTGCAGAATCGGATTTTACTTCAGGTCTTTCACGCCTCTGATCTCCGTGATATCCCGACTTACACGATGACGGATGATGATTGGAAAGCCGTTTTGGCAATTGCCGATAAAGCTTACACCGGCGACGACTTTGTCATGGGCGAAAAACCAAATGATGATTACTTCCGCGGTCGCCATTTTGATGGTGTCGGCACGGTTGAAATCAGCTTCTCGGTTCAAAATGACGTCGTTACCCACGCCAAAATCTATGGCGATTTCAACAACCCAAATGGTGACCTAAAGGCAATTGAGGCCAACATTACCAACGTTCCGTTTGCCAAAGCCAGCTTGACAGAAGCCTTCCGAACAAGTCACGTCAAAGAAAATATTGGCAACGTTGACCCTGAAGCACTGGCTGAAATGATGGTTAAAGATAACTACGATCTTAAGTAATGGAAAGGATGATTCACATGGCAGATAAAATAGATGATTCAAAGTACTCATGGACAGACAAAACAGATGACGGTCACACCCGAATTGGATTGAACGATCTGGCTCGAAATGAAATTGGTCAAGTCACCTTCGCTGAATTCCCGGAAAAATTGACACAAGTCGAAGACGGCGACCCAATTCTTTCATTTGAGGGTGCCAAAGCCGTTACTGAAATTCACACTCCGGTTGCCGGCAAGGTTGCCAGGATTAACTCCGATTTGATCGAACATCCTGAGTTATTAAACGAAGATAATCGGGACAAAACTTGGATTGTGGAACTTTTTTAGCTAAATCGATTTAACTAACGATAAGACGGGCTTCATGTGAGTACACGTGATGCCCGTCGCCTTTTGCAATTCATTAACCCCATGCTATACTATTTTTATGTAATCGCTACCAAGTCTATTTGAAAAGGAGGGCAAACTCATTTTATTTGTTGATTTATCAGATCCAATTTCACAGCAACACCTACGAAAACCCGGAGTTGGCGGCAGCTTATCGACATTTTTTATTACTGCCGATCAATTTACCGATACCATCTTCCACTTTTCGCGGCCGTTTGAGGCGTCAGTCGTGCTGGGCGTCAATCAGGATGCCTATTCAGAAGTGAATTTAGATTACATCAAACAACAGCACATTCATTTATCAAGACGGGCAGCCGGTGGCGGTGCCGTGTATGTGGACCATGGTAACCTGACATACGCTTTTGTGGACAACGATGACGGCACAGACTACTTAAACTTCAAGAAGTACGCGACACCCGCAATCAACGTATTGCATCAAATGGGTGTCAACGCTGAAATGACCGGACGAAATGATTTGACCGTTGACGGCAAAAAATTCTCTGGCATGTCATCACTCAAGATTGGCAATCGCTTTTCCTGCGGCGGCACATTAATGATCGATGTCGATTTGGACCGTGCGGCTAAAGCGCTGACCCCACCCAAAACCAAATTAAAGTCAAAGGGTGTTAAATCAGTGCATAGTCGAGTGACTAACATTCGGCAGTACTTCTTGCCAAAGTATCGAGACATCACCTTCGCCGGCATCAAGGAATTGATGTTAAAAGAGGTCTTTTCCACCGATGACCTTGCCTCAATTCCGACCTATAAAATGACGGCATCCGATTGGCAGGAAGTCGAAAAAATCGCCAGCGGCAAGTTTAACGACCCTGACTTTATCATGGGAACCAAACGCGACGATGACTTCTTTCACGGGGAACATTTTGACGGTCTTGGAACAATCGAAATTAGCTTTTCCGTTAATGACGGCATTATCACCCACGCCAGAATTTTTGGTGACTTTAACAAGGCCAATGGCGATCTTCACGCAATTGAAGACCAGATTACCGGGGTGCCTTTCCGAGAAGACAGTTTAGTTGAAGCGTTTCGGATCAGTCATCTAAGTGATAATATCGGCCAAATTTCACCCCAACAGATGGCCGAACTTATGTTAGACAAGCAATTTCGGGAGGTGAATTAATGACCAGTGGCGAAATGTTAGGCTCCCTTTTTAACCAAAACGGGTACTCGACTGCAAGAATGCGGCAGATATGGTCCGACGAAAATCGGGTCAAAGTTATCTGCCAAGCGGAGGTCGCTGTCGCCTATGCAATGGCTAAGAACGGGCGAATCCCCAAGAAGGCCTACGATGAAATTTCAGCTAAACTTGTTTTTGATAACATTGACCTGCGCCAATTAAAAATTGAATCGGCCAGGGCCGGCCATTTTCTGGCAGGATTTGTCAAAGTCGTCCAGCCGTTATTTGATGATGAAAGCGGCCAGTACGTTCATTTCGGCGCGGCGAGTGAAGACATCGAGGATACGGCCTTTGTCCTGCAGTTGAAACAATCCGATGCCGTCCTAAAAGATTATCTTCGCCAATTGGGGGATGTCTTATATCAGCTTTGCGAGAAGTACAAGACAACCATCACGGCTGCCGTTGCCCACAAGACGTTCGCTGCGCCGACGACGTTAGGGTTTAAGCTGGGCATCGTGTTGAATGAACTGGATCATTTGATGACGAAATTGGACTCACTTGGCCCATTTACCTTCGCCGGCAGCTTGGCAGGCGCGGACGGGACGTCTTCGATGCTCGGTTCCGACTACCGCGAAATTGAACATGATTTTTGTGAACACTTGGGACTAGCCACCCCAGAGATGTATTGGCACACCCAACGGGAGCGGTTCACGGAATACAGTCACGTGGAAACCATGATTGCCCAAGTGATTGGCCGGCTCGGCAAGAATCTGCTGTACATGAGCGAAACGATCGTCGGCGAATTTCAGGAAGGCTATGCCCCCGGCCGGCAGGGTTCCACTGTCGTGCCAACCGTTCGGAACCCCTACATGGTTGAAGCAGTGGTCAACTTAGCGACGGTTATCCGTAATGAAATGGGCTTGATGTACGATACCATGGGCGTTGATGGTGAAAAAGATACCACCGTTTGGCGAGATCTATATGTCGCTTTACCCGAGATGACCATGTATCTGTCCGGGCAATTAAACTATGCCATCAATATTCTCAAATTTGGCAAGTTTAGCCCGCAACGGATGCTGAAAAATTTAGCCGCCGACGATGGGACGATGTATTCCGGTGCGCTCATGATGAAGCTGGCCAAATCCATGGGACGCGAGAATGCCCACGACTTGTTGGTGGCGTTACGTGCAAAAGCCGATGACCTAGAAATCCCGCTGAAACAGCTATTTTATTCCGATTCAACTATCAGTAAATACCTCACTCATGCCGACTTAGACAGCTTAATGACCCCTAGTGGCCACGTCGGTAACGCTATCGCCAAGACAGATACAATTCTTGAGCTCTATTCAAAACGACACTTAACTAACGATCAACGAAAGGAAGATTCATATGGCACAAAAAATTGATGATTCAAAGTACTTATGGCAAACAGAAACCAAGGACGGTCACACCCGAATTGGACTGAACGATTTGGCCCGCGGTGAAATTGGTGAAATTTCGTTTGCCGCCTTCCCTAAGGACTTGAGCGAAGTCCAAGATGGCGACGTGATTCTCTCATTTGAGGGTGCCAAAGCCGTCACGGAAGTGCATTCACCAAAGGCTGGCAAGGTTGCCAAAGTCAACTCAGCCTTATTGGAGCACCCCGAATTATTAAACAATGATGATCAAGATAGCAACTGGATTATTGAATTATTTTAACCCCGGTAAGCTTTCAATATAGACGCCACTGAAAAAGGGAATTGACTCAACTGTCAATTCCCTTTTCGCCGATTTCGGTATAAAACTTTTGATTTCCAACTATATAGTCATGATAATAAACGTTCGCAACAAATGCCTGCTTGCCGCCATCCCAAACCGTTTGCGTCTGCATTCGATTTGGCCCTGAGATGGTCAATCGATAACGGGCCTTGCCGGTCTTTTTGATACGGACATCATGCACGCCTTTCAAATGAGCGTGGTAGTATAAGAATGTCTTTTGGCCACGGCGTTGATACTTGGTAATTTTTGCAACTCCTGCCGGTCGGTTCAAAAAGCCTTCCGGTAAGCGCGTCGAACTGTATGGATAGGTTTCGACATAACCATCCGTGGTCACCGCCAGCTTATTACTTTGAAATGCATTGGGAAAACTCTTCGGCACTGTTCCGGCAAATAAGTTCCCATTGCTTGCCTGTGGCATGTATCCCGGTCGTTTAGCCGTTATAAACTTGGCCTTAGAGTACGGAATATCGCCGGTAAAGTCCTGCAGTTGTTCAAAGAAATAACCCGAACGATCGGCCGTTTTCTTAACGTGGTAACTCAAGGCTGTCGCATCAATCGCAATCGTTTTAATCCGGTGGTCTTTGACGAATGTCGGGTGCCCAGCAACAACCGTGTTTTTCGGAATCGTGATTGCTTTGCTGACATAACGGTTCGACTGGGGATCCGTTAAGCCAATCGTCGTCTTAATCGGCACCTTGGTTCGATAAAAGTAAAAATCGATCTGGGCATTCTTTGGTGGCGTCATGGAATCGGCATTTGCCGCGCCACCCAAAATAAGGCCGAATAACATTGTCGAAACAATTGTGATTGTTAATTTGATTGCATGCATGGCGCCGCCCCCAGTCAATCTTCATGTTTTAAAATTCCACTGCCAATCAGCAGCAGTTCCATCGTAGTCGGGCCAACGAATGTAAAGCCCCGTTTTTTCATGTCTTTAGCAACTTCAGCGCCCAATGTCTTTGAATCTTGCGTCAATGTCCCTTTGACAACATCGTCCTTGGGCTTAAATGACCACAAATAATCCGCCAGATCCTTGAACTCCGGTGATAAATCAATGGTTGCCCTGGCATTTTGGACGACAGCCCGAATCTTTCGAGGATTACGAATCATCTCAGGATGGGCCTCCAAAGCTTCAAGATCCGCTTCATTCAGCTTAACGATTTCATTAACATCAAAATGCTTGAACACTTTATCAAACACCGGAATCTTGCTTGCGGCGACCCGCCAATTCAATCCAGGTTGAAAAACATTGACCGTTAACATCTCGAACAAAACCCGCGAGTCGTGAATTTGGGTTCCAAATAACGAGTGATATAGTGCAACACCATTAACTTTATCTGCCATGGCCATCAACCTCCCCTTTATTCTGCTCTCAGGTTAACACCTTTTCGTCAAATGATAGCAGGAAACGCCTAAGCTTATGATTGTGCCAATAATGCCTTGAGTTTGTGGGAATCGACGTCGACAATGTCTTTCATGTTTTTGAATCGCTTGGAATATGAAGGATGATACAGCGGGAAAATGCGATAACTTTCTTTAGTCAATTCAAATTGACCGGTTTTTTGATTGTACTGCTGAATCGGTCGGTTTAATAATTGCCCGTGCAAGTCACCGACTTTGGCTTGGTTTCCCAACAACCGTTGTAAGCTGGCGTTGCCCATCGGTACGAGCAAGACATCCGGAAAATGCGCCAGCTCCCAATCAAACATTGGTGCCGACGTTTTGACTTCAGTCTGGTTGGGCCGCCGATCACGTTTTCGGCCAGTCTTTCCAATTGAAAACGGTCGGGAGTTGACCACTCCTGTGATATAAATATCTTCGCGACTTAGCCCTAAAGACGCCAACCAGCGGTCGAGTTCTTTTCCTGAAGGTCCCATAAATGGCCGACCAAGCTTGACCTCTTTGTCACCAGGCGCCTCACCCAATAGCAGAATGCGTGGGTTTTCACCGCCTTCACTCGGGACGAAGCCTTCCAGACGAGGATTTTCTGCAGCAATCAGCTTACCCCGGTGAATCCATTCCGGTGTCAAAATTGTATGTAGTGTCATCATGGTAGCCTTCTTTCAATCGTGATTTACCTTCATTATATAATAAAACGGCCGAGACATCTGCCACGGCCGTTGTTTAAAGGCGCTCATTCATTTATAGGCAACTAAATTTTAGTGGATCACAACTTTTGTGCCAAACGGAACTGTTTTATACATCCACTTGGCGTCCGGAATCGACAATCGAACACACCCGTGAGATGCCGGAACACCGAGTTTCTCAGCTTCGGAAACCACGTACTTGCCCGCCTTATTTGTTGGGACGCTATGGAACAAATAAACACCGTGATCATGCCAGGAAACCCAATAGTGGGCACCTTCATGAGACTTCGCGTTATAAAATGAATAACCACGTTCTTTTTGAATATGGTAAGTTCCCGTCGGCGTTGGACTCGTCGGCATCCCAGTCGAACAGTTCATCACGTACTGAACTTTGCCGTTGCCGTGAATGTATACTTTTTGCTGCCGAAGACTCACGTAGATCCAAGGCTTACGCATCTCAGACCACTTTGGATAGGCCTTATTTTCAGATGGCGCCTTCCAAGGAACAGAAGCAGAGCTCTCAGTGCTTCCGGTTGAATCGGACGCCTTTTGAATCGCAAATGAATGCTGCGCGGCCACCAAGGCCATCACAACAAACAGTGAAGCAAAGATTAATGCAATCACATTTTTAAATTTCACTATGTAGTCCCCCTCTTAACAAACAACGTCAATCTGTCACCGGCATCCCCCACGCCGCTCGCAGATAATCATAACTGGCACGCATTTCCTGACTGTTAAATTGATCTTTCAAATTGATTTCAAAAATATTCGTCGCGTTCACGTTCACGACTGATTTCAACGACTGCCAATCAATCGCCCCTTTGCCCAATTCCAAGCTATCATGAAATTTGCCCATTGAATCCACTAAATGATAGTGGACCACTTGAGGACGCAAATTTTTAAGGCTGGCCTGAAGCTTGGCGTTATCGCCGTGCAGAACAATGAAACCATGACTGGTATCGTAACACAATCGATATTGGTGCTCAATAACGGCTCGTTCAATCTCGGGATCACCAAAATCAAATAATGGCGAAATCGAGTTTTCAAACATCACGTGTTCGCCGCCAATTGATTGAAAATAGTCCAGTCGACTAAATGTCACCTTCCGAGCAGCTTCAATCGAGGGATAATTGCTTAAAATTGCGGATTGAGGTGAGTTATAAGCACCGTGAATCAGCACCTGAATATCCATTTGAATTGCGAGTTCGATTAATTTCTTTGAACTGGTCATCAAAAATTGATAGCCATCTGGATTACTCGTTTGGTCAACAGCGACCTCATTGTGTTCACCTTGATAGCTCATTGGATGATGAATCACAATTTTATAGACGCCGGCATCTTGAACGTGGCCGACCATCGCCCGCAGGTGGTCCAAACCAGCAGGCGTCATGTCATTTGCGGTTGTGAAGAACTCAAACACTTTCGGCTGATATTGAAGTCGTTCATCAATTTGGTTCCGATTGGTGCTGGCCTTGAGCCCAAGATACGGAAACACAACAATCCCCCATTTCATATTTGGTTCAACACATCAATTATATCGCGAATCAAGCAAAATGTTTGAAAACGCAAATTTGTTAAACATTTTGTAACCCTCTAGCGGTTCAGTGTGCTACATTTAAATCATAAAGTGGATCTATCAATTTGAGTCCTGGGGGAATTTCAATGAAAAAGCTGAAGACACGGCTGGATGCATTTAGCGATGCCGTTATCGCAATTATCTTGACCATTATGGTGCTGGATTTAACACCGGTTCTAAAAAACAACTGGTCAGATTACATATTTTTAAGTAAACAGATTGGTATTTACGTCATTAGTTTCGCTTTCGTTGCCAACATGTGGTATCAGCACGCGACGTTGTTTGATGAAATTGACGACATGACCTATCGAATCATGCTGTATGACTTTTTATTCTTAATCCCATTGTCATTGACACCACTGGCCACAAACATGATGGCCAGCAATACGACTCGGATTCCGGTCATGGCCTATGGTGTTTTACTGGGCGTCGTCTCGGCATGTTTCCGGCTGCTTACCAGCTCGGTGATGCATTTTGAGTATACTGACACGTCAAAAATGCGGCAGCTCTATCGCAAGATCTTTGGCCGCCACAACACCATCTACATTGTTTCAAACGTTGTCTTGATTGTACTGGCCTATTTTTTCCCACAAATCGTCTTGTGGTTCTACCTTCCATATCCACTCGTCTACCTGCTGTTAAGCAGCCGGGATCGCCAACAAATGTACGATGCTTCTCAATTGACGACTGAACAGCGACAACAGTATTTGAAGCTGCCTCAAAACGCCATCAACCGATTCCGGGAAATCGTCCAGAACCAAGCCCAGCCTGGTAACGGAACTACTCAAACGGCTAGCCATCCCCAAAATCTACTGACTGGTTGGCTGGACCATCCAGTTGGTGCGGACAGTGCCGGTAACCCAATTAATCCACTCGATCAAAATAGTAGTGGGGATGCCGAGGCGATCCGTAAACAACGTCAGGCTCAGTGGGAAGAATTTGCCAAACAAATGAAACAAGCCTCCAAAACCTATCGTGATCAGGCCCACAAAAATCACAAGCAGGAACAGGATATCAAGCACGATCAAGTTAAGCAAGCTGAGCGGGTCGCTGAACAACAACAGGATCAACGAAAGCACGACGCCGAACAAGCAGCTAAAGAAGCCGAGTTAAAGCGAAAAGCCCGTGAAGAAGAATCCAAGCAGGCAGCTAAGGAGGCTGAGCGACAGCAGGATCTTGAAAAGGATTCCGCCCGCCAAGCAGCTAAAGACCTCGAACGGCAGGCAAAGGCCAAACGCCGAGTGGCCAAAGAAGAAATTAAAATCGCTGAGCGCCAACAAAAGGCCCAGCACAAAGCAGAACGAGAAGATGCCAAAGCAGAGATCCGAAAACAAAAGTTAGCCCAAAAGGCCAAGCAATATGGTGATCATACGCCGGATGCGCAGCCAAAGCCTGATTCCGATAAGGAACCCACCAATAAGGACTAATATTGACGATGCTGCTTGTAGTGTAACAAGAACTTGGTGACACAGTTCATCCGAATAATAGGGAATCACGAGGAACGGCCCGAGTCAAAAGTTGTTAGTTTTGGCCCAGGCCTTTTTTCTGTCCACATGATCTGGTTGAAACGCGGTCCATCAGCACCTTCCAGCCACATAAGCAATTATCCTCTGGAAGCTAACAGCTATTTGCCTTAAATGATTTTAGTAAAACTGGTCACTTTTAACCAATCAACTTGTATAATGGCATTAATTACATTTTAGGAGGTTTCCAATGAAAATCAATCAGTTTGCCTACATACCGACCCCCCATGACCAAATCATCGCTGAGTTGAAGGCCACCCGTTTTTTGGACGCCAACAACCTCAAGTTGGTTGATCCCTTAGCACTGTTTCGTGATTTATTATTAAAATACTTTTCAGAAAATATCTCGGCAACCACCAGAGTCGAAAAGCTTCGCAACTTAATGGCAACTGAAGATACGGACGCCAACAGTTACACTAATGGTGGCGGTTCAGTTGCCCGTTCAGCATTTTACAATATTGGCCTTCAATTATTAGGCTTTCTTGACGGCTTGGACTTCACACTCAGCGATCCGCTCGGCTCTATGGCAAAGCTGGGACTTCCGACCGCTGACGTCCCCGCTATTTTGTCCCGTGACCAAGTGATTGATGCTTGGTATAGATTATTGAATACCCGTAACAAATACGGCCAATTACTCATCGATTACATAGCTGGCAGAGGTTACTACCATCAATTTTGCCAAGACAGCAATTTCAAGAAACCATTATTTTT
>NZ_JAXGWW010000034.1:0-15819 GCF_040773105.1 Lentilactobacillus sp. | reverse complement strand
ATTGAACCGTCTTACAGGGCGATGTAACCTAAGAAGGCAACATGGGCAACACCCCTTGACCAAAAGCGACTAAAGCGCGCTTATGAGCGATTAATGGGGATACTGGAAAGCCCACGTACAAACTAAGGGGCTGTGACAAAACTAACGTTTTGCCAACAGCCCCTTGCTTTTTCAATTTTATATAGCCAGAACGTGTGCCAAAAGGCCGCTTCCGTAGCATAACCCGCCTTTTGGCACACTCCCTTTTTAGCCTGAATGTAACTCAACTGAATCGGGCACCAAATAACAGCTCTCAAAGTATGAGCGGTATGTCCCCGCAGGCTTTAATCCCAACTACTCACGCAGGTGGTAGTTATAAGTTGAAATAATAATATTTTGTCTTGAATTTAAAATCGTTCGCAAGCGCAGACTGGTTTGGTTATGCAAGACGTTCTCCCAGCGGTGACGTGGCACGAATTGTGGTACCAAGACCGTGGTTGAATAATTCCGATCAGCCGCACGCTTAGCAATCACATCACAGAATCGTAAGGTTGGTTGGGCGATGGATCGATAAGACGAATGGATATCCACGAATCGGACGTCTGGGAATTCCTTCTTAAATTGCTCAGAGGTCTTATGTTCCTTTTCAGGATTGGAATCAAACGAGACGTGCATTGCGATAACATAATCACCAATTGACTGGGCATAGCTGATAGCATTCGCCGTCACCCGGGTCACCCCGCTAACCAGTACAATCACAGTCGCCCCATCAAAATGATGGGTAGCAGTAATCTCCGTTTCGTCTTCGACCACCCGTAGCTGCTCAGCAACTCGAACATAGTGATGGTGAATCTTGTAGAAAATTTGTAACAAAATCGGCATTACGATTAGATAAGGCCAAACATTGGGGAATCTTAACAGGAACAAACAAGTAACCAAAGCTAAGGAAATGAAGGCCCCAATAAAGTTGATCACTGATTTGATTTGCCAATTTTTTCCTCGGTTTCGATACCAGTGAATAATCATCCCTGATTGTGACAGCGTAAATGGAATGAAAACACCGACCGCATAAAGTGGAATCAGTGAGTTCGTCCGACCACCAAAAATGCCAATCAAGACCATCGCACCAATTGCCAAGGAAATAATACCGTTGGAGTAACCCAACCGGTCCCCTTTATCCAAGTAGGCGTGGGGCAAGAACTTATCTTTCGCCAAATTATACGCCAAAATTGGAAAGGCTGAAAATCCGGTATTGGCAGCGACTGCCAAAATCATCGCGGTTGACAGCTGAAGAATATAGTAAACAATGCCGTGGCCAAACACATTCACACCAATTTGTGAAAGAACCGTTTCATGACTGTTAGGCACAATCCCCATGTAGTAACTAAGAAATGTAATCCCACCAAAGAAGCAAGCTAAGATGGTGGCCATGATCGCCAATGTTGCAGAGGCGTTCTTACTCTTTGGTTTGTTGAAGTTAGGAACAGCATTACTAATCGCTTCAACACCGGTCAATGATGAAGAACCGGATGAAAATGCCCTAAAGAACAGCACCAGCGTCATCCCTTCAACGGGCGCACCAATATGCGCAGCCGCGTGATAGGCAATGTTGCCAGTGACGATATTGTAGCCACCGTATACGATCATCCCAATGATCATGATGATAAATAAATAAACAGGCAGCGTCAAAAATGAAGCGGATTCTCGAATTCCCCGAAGATTAAGCAACATAATAGCAACAACAATAAGACAGGAAATCAAGACTTGGTGCGAATACAATGACGGGATAGCCGAGGTAATCGCCTCGGTCGCAGATGTGGTTGAAACGGCAACGGTCAACATATAGTCAACCAGTAGTGACCCGCCGGCAACCAGTCCGGCCTGCTGTCCCCAATTGGTGCTGGCAACAACGTAGGCACCACCGCCAGACGGATAAGCATGAATAATTTGTTGGTATGACAACGTAATTGCAGCCAACAATACCAACACAAGTGCGGCAACCCAAATTTGGTACATCAACGCTGCTGCAGACAGCGTAATCAAAATGGTTGTAATCTGTTCAGTACCATATGCAACTGACGAGAGCGCATCGGAAGACAGTAATGCCAGTGCCTTAAATTTGGTTAAGGATTGACCACCTTCATCAGTGGTTTTTAACGGCTTCCCAATTAACAGCCGTTTAAGATATCGCCACATAAATAGTTACTCCTTTTTCAATAATCTACCATTCTTGTGAACCATAAAATGATAGTCCTTCTTGAGATTAAAAACAAGTCTTGATATGTACGCCCAAATGAGTTTAGAACTGAAACTCATTTGAAAGCCAAAAAATATGACATTTACCAGACAAATTTTGATTCAAAATAAGCACCAATCCTCATTAGGACTGATGCTTATTTTACAATACTTTAATCATAAATGGTTATTTTATGCTAAATTACATGCCCATTCCTGGTTGTGGCATTGGAGCAGCTGGTGTGTCCGGCTTAGGTTCGTCGGCAACAACAGCTTCCGTTGTCAACAACAAAGCAGAAACGGATGCGGCATTTTGAAGTGCTGAACGGGTAACCTTGGTAGGATCAACGATTCCATCGTCAATCATATCTTCAAATTTGCCGTTAGCAGCGTTATAGCCGATTCCAGGCTTTTCATCCTTGAGCTTTTCAACGATGACAGAGCCTTCAACACCGGCATTTTCAGCGATTTGACGAACTGGCTCTTCGAGGGCACGAAGGACGATTCTGATACCAGTTTCTTCATCACCGCCAGCTTCGGCATCCAACTTGGCGATTTCTGGAATGACGTTAATCAAAGCAGTTCCACCACCGGGTACGAAGCCTTCTTCAACGGCTGCACGGGTTGCGTTCAAAGCATCTTCAATCCGATACTTCTTTTCCTTCAATTCAGTTTCAGTTGCGGCACCAACACGAACAACGGCAACCCCACCTGATAACTTAGCTAAACGTTCCTTTAACTTGTCACGGTCAAAGTCTGAAGTCGTCTTTTCGATTTGTGTCTTAATTTCAGCAACACGGTTGGCAATTTCATCATTTGAACCTGAACCGTCAACGATGGTAGTTGAATCCTTCGTAACGTTAACCTTGTTAGCTTGACCTAATTGTTCAAGGGTTGCGTCCTTCAAGTTCAAGCCAAGGTCGTCGGTGATCAAGGTTGCACCAGTCAAAATGGCAATATCTTGTAATTGATCCTTACGACGGTCACCAAAGCCAGGGGCCTTAACAGCAACAACGTTGAAGGTTCCACGCATCTTGTTCAAAACAAGTGTTGGCAATGCTTCGCCACCAATGTCATCGGCAATAATCAGAAGTGAACGACCTTGTTCAACAATCTTTTGCAGCAATGGCAAAATGTCTTGAATGTTAGTGATCTTCTTATCAGTTACCAAGATGTATGGATTATCCAAGTTAGCTTCCATCTTGTCGTTGTCGGTTACCATGTATTGTGACATGTAGCCACGGTCGAATTGCATTCCTTCAACAACGTCCAAGCTGGTATCAACACCACGTGACTCTTCAATGGTAATGACACCATCATGGCCAACCTTTTCCATTGCATCGGCAATCAACTTACCAACTTCAGTGTTGGCAGATGAAATGGATGCAATTTGTGCAATATCATCCTTGGTCTTAACATCGTGTGACATCTTGTGAAGGGCATCAACGGCAGCCTTGGTTGCTTTTTCAATCCCGCGACGAATACCAACTGGGTTGGCACCGGCAGTCACGTTCTTCATACCTTCATTGACGATTGCTTGTGTTAAAACAGTTGCAGTGGTGGTTCCATCACCGGCAACATCATTGGTCTTTGAAGCAACTTCAGAAACCAACTTGGCACCCATGTTTTCAAAATGATCAGGCAATTCAATTGACTTGGCAATTGTGACACCATCATTGGTAATGGTTGGTGTTCCTGCACTTTGTTCCAAAACAACGTTTCGACCCTTTGGTCCAATTGTTGCCTTAACTGTATCTGCTAATTTATCAACGCCTCGAAGCATTGCGCCACGAGCATCTTCAGAAAACTTTACTTGTTTAGCCATTTTAAAATTTCACCTCAAAAAAGTATTTTTGATTATTTTTAAATTGTTATTCGATTCAAATCATTCACTAACGCACAATTATCTTGGTAAAATGAACTTACTCGATAACTGCAACGATGTCTTTTTCATGCAGAACCAGGTAGGACTGATCGTTGTCCTCGATCTCGGTTCCGGCGTACTTATCAAACATAACCCGGTCGCCCTTCTTAACAACTGGCGCTACTTTTTGGCCGTTATCCAAAACGCGGCCATCACCCACGGCAACGACGGTACCAGCTTGTGGCTTTTTCTTTGCATTATCAGCAAGAACAATGCCGCCCACTGATTTTTCTTCTTCTTTTTCTGTTTCGATAATGACGCGATCTCCTAATGGTTTTAACACGTTAGTCCCTCCATTTACAACATTTTTTAGCATCATTAGCACTCGTATGTTAAAAGTGCTAATCACTGTTTATAATATATTATTTTTTCAGACCAATTGCAAGGATTTCTACATATTTTTCAAGATTTTAGTATTGACTAGGCCGGCTTTCACAAATTGACGTAACAGAAAAACCTTGTGACAAAGGCGTTTTAATCGCAGAATTGAAGTCATTCAAAAAAGCCGAGCCAAAAGTTGACACTTTTGGTCCGGCCGATAACATCTATTCATTAAGCTGTTACTTACTGAAATTTTCAATAAAATAAATCAAAGTTTGTAATTCGTTGGTTAAATCGACATTTTGGACTAACACATCATCAGGCACGGACAATCTGATCGGCGTAAAGTTCAAAATTCCCTTCACCCCACCGGCGACGGCATCGTCGGCGATCGATTGGGCAACGCTTGATGGAACGGTCAAAATAATCACTTTAATTTGTTGATCGTGAAGCTGATGCGCCAATTCATCAATCGGATAAACCGGAACGCCGTCTTCAATCGTGTTGACAATTTCATCATCGGTATCAAATGCAGCGGAGATTCGAACGTTGCCATCCTTGTGAAAATTAAAGTTCAACAAGGCGTGGCCCAAGTTTCCAACCCCGATCAAGGCAACGTTGGTCAGATGCTCCTGATTCAAAATCTGCTTGAAAAATGAAAGCAAATTGTCGACATCGTAACCGTAACCTCGTTTACCCAAGGCACCAAAGTACGAAAAGTCCCGGCGGATTGTAGCTGAATCAACCTGCACCGCCTCAGCTAATTCGGTAGACGAAATTCGTTGCTTGCCTGTATCGTGTAATATATTTAAGTATCTGTAATAAATGGGCAATCGTTTAGCGGTTGCGCGTGGAATATTTTCAGCTGTCAAGAAAATTTCCTCCTATTTGTATTTTGATCATATAACTTTGTGAATTCCTATTTACAACTTATTCTACCATATCTCGACATCTTGTGAAATATATTTCAAATAATACTTACAAAAAATTACTGAATCATTGAAAATTATGATAGAATTATATGATGTAAGTTACAAAACGAAAGGTGGCCAAACGCTTGATAATCTTACAAGTACAGGATCTCAGTAAACGTTTCAATGGCGAAACAATTTTTTCAAAAGTTAACTTGGCCATTCAAGAAAATAGTCGCATTGCCTTGGTCGGCCGAAACGGTGCCGGCAAGTCGACCCTGGTCAAAATGATAATCGGTGAACAATCCGTTGACAGCGGCCAAATTGTCACCAAAAAGAATCTGACGATTGGCTACCTTGCCCAGGATACTGGTTTGGACTCCGATAAAAGCATCTATGATGAGATGGCATCGGTTTTTGCCGGTTTAAAAGCACAAGAACACAAGCTCCATGAATTAGAATCACAAATGAGTGCCCCTGATCTGGATACGACCTCTGAAGATTACCAAACGATTTCTTCACAATATGATAATATTCGGGCCGATTTTGAACAACATAACGGATACGGTTACGACGCTGAAATTCGCGGCGTGCTCCATGGCTTTGGTTTTGAGCAACCCGACTACGATCGGCATATCAACGAATTGTCCGGTGGTCAAAAGACCCAATTGGCGCTGGCTAAGCTCTTGTTGGAAAAGCCTGAGCTCTTAATCTTAGATGAACCGACCAACCACTTGGATGTTGAAACCATCACCTGGCTTGAAGGCTACATTCAAAATTATAGCGGTGCGCTCCTGATCATTTCACATGACCGTTATTTTCTGGACCGGATTGTGAACGAAGTCTACGAAATGTCACAAGGGACCCTGCACCATTTCACTGGGAATTATACCGACTACACCCGAAAAAAGGGCCAGCTAGTCGAACAAGAGTGGAAAGAATACGAAAAACAACAGGCAAAGATTCAGAAGTTACAAACATTTGTCGATAAAAACATCGTCCGGGCATCTACGACAAAACAAGCTCAGGCGAGACGAAAGCAACTCGAAAAAATGGACAAGCTGCAAAAGCCGACCGGTGACGCCAAAAGTGCCCGTTTTTCATTTACGCCGGCTTCCAAGAGCGGCAACAACGTTTTAAACGTCGTAAACGCCGCGGTCGGCTACACCACTGTTCTTTCGGAACCGGTTAATCTCGACGTGAAACGTCACCAAGCGATTGCAATTGTCGGCCCAAACGGGGTTGGAAAATCAACGCTACTTAAAAGTATCTTGGGGATCATTCCATTTTTAAAGGGAACAGCCCAATTTGGCACCGGTGTTGATACCGGGTACTACGATCAAGAGCAGGCCTCCCTACACGATTCCAAAACCGTTTTAAGTGAACTATGGGACGATCATCCAACCACGCCTGAGGGCGACATTAGAAGCATCTTGGGCAGCTTTTTATTTTCGGGTGACGATGTTGCCAAAATGGTTCATGATCTTTCCGGTGGTCAAAAGGCCCGACTCCTGTTGACGAAGCTCGCGATGCAGCACAATAATTTCCTGATTCTAGATGAGCCGACCAATCATTTGGACATCGACAGCCGGGAAGTTTTAGAAAAAGCGTTAAATCAATTTGACGGCACAATTTTGTTTGTTTCCCATGACCGCTACTTCATCAATAAGATTGCCACGTCTGTGGTCGAACTGTCCCGTCAAGGCACAACGCTGTATTTAGGAAATTACGATTATTACGTCGATAAAAAAGCCGAGCAACTTGCGATTAAGGAACATGATGCCCAGAAAAATGCCCCGGAACAGTCACAATCCGAACCGGAGCAAACCACAGACAAGAAGAATTACGTCATCAATAAACAAGTTCAAAAAGAGCACCGCAAGCTTGAAAGAGAAGTGGCGTCGCTCGAAGAACAACTGGATCGTTTAACAAAAGAAAAAGATACAATTGAGACTGAGATGACCAAGCCGAATGTTTTTAACGACTTAGGTAAACTACAGGATCTGCAAACTCAACTTGATGAGACCAATCAAAAAATCGGCGAAACGGAATCAAACTGGGAAGCCGCCAGTTTGAAGCTCGAAAACATGTCTGAAGGCTAGCAGCTCTCGGATCACACCACTCGACTTTCACCTAAAAAATGAGCGTGGGCCAAATATCGGTTAGGTAATATTCAGGCTAAAAAAGAGGTTGGAGCAAAACTTTTAAGTTTTGTCCCGACCTCATTTTTTGTCCATATTTTTATTTAACTTCATCTTTAAGCCAATCAAATTCAAGCCCAGGATCGGCATTGAGCGTTGCGTCCGCCCGCTCACCGTGTCGATAGAGCATTTCCCCAGCTGCCCCAATCATGGCGGCATTATCCCCGCACAATGAGAGTGGTACCAATTCAAGCTTGGTTTGTGGAAAAGCCGCTAAGTCTGACGTGAGTCTGTCGCGCAGACCTTTGTTGGCTGCCACACCACCGGCTAAAATCAGTTGTTTAACTGGAAATTCACGTAAGGCTCTGACAGTTTTATCCGACAAAACATCTACAACTGCTTGTTGGAAGCTGGCGGCGAGATCTTCTTTGCTCAGTGATTCGTTGAGTTGATCTGCATGGTGAACCGTGTTAATAAACGCACTCTTCAAGCCACTAAAACTAAAATCGAAGTTCTCGTCGGAGTCCATTGCCCGAGGAAAGTTGAAAGTATCCTTGCCCTGATGAGCCAATTCGTCAACCGGCTTGCCGGCGGGATAGTTAATCCCGAGAACCCGACCAATTTTATCGTACGCTTCTCCGGCAGCATCGTCTCTGGTTTCACCAATAATTTGAAATCGATTTTCTTCCGGCATGTAAACCAGCTCAGTGTGTCCCCCGGAAACTACGAGCGCCATGGCCGGAAATTCGATCGGTTCAACTAATCGGGCAGCATAAATATGTCCCGCCAAGTGATTGACCGGAACTAATGGTAACTGGTGGGCCCAAGCAACCGCTTTGGCAGCCGCCACACCAATCAATAGTGCGCCCACTAGGCCAGGACCGTAAGTAACCGCCACTGCAGACAAGTCGTCGTAGGTGACGTCCGCTTCGGTTAATGCATCCTCAATACAACTCGTAATCTGCTCAATGTGGTGGCGACTGGCAACTTCGGGAACAACCCCGCCGAATCGTTGGTGACTTTTGATTTGTGTCGCAACAATATTTGAAAGAATCTGATTGCCATTTTCGATCACAGCGACTGACGTTTCGTCACAGCTGGTTTCAAAAGAAAGCACTAAATTTCTTGCCAATAAATTCATCTCATCCCTATTCGTCATTTTTACCCAATCTTGGTAATATCCAAAACCATATTCAAAGCATCTTCGCGATCGTTGAAGTAATAGTCTTTTTTCAGGCCGTTATCCACAAACCCGATGTCTCGGTACAATTTCTGGGCGCGCGTATTGCTGACGCGAACCTCCAAAGTAACTTTACTGTACTGAAGCTGACGGGCTTTTTTAATGATCGTCGTGACCAAAAAGTACCCCAATCCATGATTTTGAAAATTGGGTGCAACAGCAACGTTTGTGATGTGACAATCCTTGGTATGATTATTCAATGAACAGCCGATAAACGCGACCAGCCAATCATTTCGTCGTAAAACCAAGTACAGACGGTCGGTCTTTCGCATCAATTCTGTGCGAAAAGCCCGGTCGTCCCAAGGGGTCTGGCCACCATAAACGGCGCGTTCAATTCCTAAAATCTCAGGAATATCCGGAATCATGGCCTTAGCCAAGAAATATTCAGTTCCGTTAATTTCAACATCGTGATTTTTGATGTCAAGGTAACGTTCACGTAACTGGACTTCCTTATTATAAAATTGCTTACTAAACCAATCCTTAAATTTTTTCAACATAATCATGCGTATCCTCGTTAGGATGTAATTTTTTCCAATCGGCCTCCGCCTTGGTCAATCTCAAGTACCTAGGGACAACCGCATCAACGTTTGTCACCGGCGACTTTGATCGCCCATAGCGACCGAGCTTGGCAGCACTGGGAATTGCTGCTAATGAATCAGCGACGATTAAACGACTATGTAAAACAGACCGCATCCCGTCTTCAAATGAATCCGTGTCACCGGAAATGACAATTGGTTGATCATAAAAGCTGATTAATTTCAGCCAGTCAGTTAAGTTGATGTGCTGATCTTCAATCACGGACTCAATGACACCATCGTTCCACCGATAAAGGCCGGTGAACATGTTTTGGTTTCGACCATCAAAAATTGGGTTGATCAAAACCCCTTCTTTTTCAATATTAAGGGCCAAATTTAATAGGCTCGAAACCGTCACCAACTCAATACCAAGCGTTTTAGCGATTGTTTTCCCCGCTGTCACTGCCATGCGAATCCCTGTGTAGGATCCTGGCCCATCGGCGACGACAACCCGCTGTAAAT
This sequence comes from Lentilactobacillus sp., assembly GCF_040773105.1. Taxonomy (NCBI): domain Bacteria; kingdom Bacillati; phylum Bacillota; class Bacilli; order Lactobacillales; family Lactobacillaceae; genus Lentilactobacillus; species Lentilactobacillus sp. The sequence continues at coordinate 6,031 of NZ_JAXGWW010000034.1, read as the reverse complement.
CCGTTGGCTTCAAATCAGATTTTTGAACCAAGTCTTCAATGACCGGCATCAAAAATTCTGCGTGCTTTCTATGCGTGGTTAACGTCGTTTCCGCTAATAAACGGTCATCTTCCATAACAGCGACGGAAAGTGGCCGATTCGATGTATCAATTGCTAAAATTTTCATGATTAATCGTTACCCTTTGCTTTACTTTCTTTCCAAATGATCGATGCCGTAGCTGAGAGCACATCGTTGGATGTAATTTCGTGCACTGTTTTAATTCTATCATTATCTGAAGAATCGACAACTACCGAACTCGTCACCATGCTTCCATATGTGACTTCATTTTCAAAACGGATATCAATGTTGGCCGGTTCGTGCGCATTTAAAAAGGTCATTGGCAGTGCATCCAACATCCATTCAGGATAACGGGAATTATTAACGTGGCCGTTAAAATCAATGTCACTCCATCTAACCCGATATTGTTTGGCCGTGGCTTGACTTGTTTCTTCAATCTTATCCGGTCGCGGCAGCCGTGGTATTCTGCGAACCTTTTCGGACTGGTACGGGGCAATCACGTCGTCTGCAATCGCCGTAATTTTACGGGCCTTTTCATCCATTAAAACCCAGATGCTTTCGACCTTGACTAATTCGTTCCCAGCTTCGTCATGTAACCAAAACTCTCGATAAGCAAAGTAACGGTTATAAGAGGTTCCCCGAGTCGTCATTTCAACTTTCATGTCTTTTTGCGGCAGCTTGGTAATGTGAATCGAATATGAAGTAACAACCCACCCAATGCCATATTTATCAATCAAATATCGTTGATCAACACCGAGTTTTTCATTTTGGTGTTCAGACGCCAAAATCAAAATGTTAATCAGCATCGGAATCGTAATACGGTTATTAACATCGCATTCATAAAATGGGATGGTGTGGATTTCACTAAAGTGATGGGCTGGCATAGACATTACTTCTTTCTATTTGATGTCGTGGTATTGATTATAAACAACTTGCTTACGTAAATGATGCGCTTTAGCAACCCGCTTAATTGCTTCGTTAACACTCAGATCATTTTGAATATAGAAATCAACCTGCTGGTCAATGGTCATTCCGGCGAGTGGGTCGACAGCCTCAATTTCAGGCTGGTCATTACCTGACACTATAATAACAAATTCCCCACGAACTTCATTGGAATTGGCCCATTCGTTGAGTTCCGAAAGACTCCCGCGAATAAATTCTTCATGCTTTTTGGTCAACTCCCGGCACAGAGCACCCTTTCGAGCAGATCCCAGCTGGTCTTCCAAAATTTTTAGAGTCTTCTTCAACCGATGTGGCGCCTCATAGAAAATCATTGTTTCAGGCTTGTTGCGCAGTGCATCGAGTTCTTCTCGCTGCTCTTTAGGTTTCCGGGAAAGAAACCCGTAAAAGTAAAATGGCTGGGGCGCAACTCCTGAGGCAATTAACGCCGTGATTCCGGCATTGGCACCAGGAAGTGGCACAACATTGATTTGTTCTTTCACACACGCCATCACCAATTCATGGCCGGGATCACTAATGGACGGCATCCCTGCATCACTCACCTGTGCGATTGTCACGCCCTGCTTTAACTTCTCGATCAATTCCGGAATCCGTTGAGCGGTGTTGTGCTCATGAAAGCTAATTTGTTTGGTTTTAATATCAAAATGATTGAGCAGTTTCTGGGTGTTTCGTGTGTCTTCTGCCGCAATCAAATCGGCTTCCTGAAGTATTTTGACGGCACGAAACGTCATGTCGTCAAGATTCCCGATTGGCGTTGGTACCAGGTATAAAATCCCATATTGAGTTGCAGAATCAAAGCTTCGTTGCGTTTCCAATGTTGACTCCTTAATGACGTTTGCCATAAATAATATCGGTACAGAAAATACAGTCCTCACCGTTTTCCCGACGCTTGCCATAATACGAGCTGCATACATGAAAGCCTTGGTTATAAAGCTTTTCTAAGTTCTTTCTCGACTTAGACAGGCGAGGTGAGTTGCTATCCATTTTTTCAGTTATCTGATTAATTCGATCCCGTAGATGCTGATTTTCAATTTCTAGCTCCGCGTTTTTTTCCATCAAGCCGATCAATGATTCATGGAGGTGGGAAAAGTTTGCGGCGTTGGAACTAAGTTGTGTGTCCATTTGTTTTAATTCATCGTATAAGCTCTGACTGTCCACGTTTTTATCACCCTTTAACAAACTCTGACTGACTGATTGTGAGAATCTTTAGCGTCACTGATTCAATGATGTTTTGAAAGTTTACGTTAACGTTCATACTGCTGTTCATATTCAATAATTCGTCGAGCATGGCCAACACCTGGTCGTTGTTCCATTTGGTTGCAGCCTGTTTGGTTTGTTCCAGGATGCCGGGGTACTTAACTTGATCCGCGCTCAATGTTTCATACTTCATTTGTAACACATCATCAAACAAACTAATCATCATTGAGATAACAATCCGTTGTCGTTCTTTATTAGTAATTAATGGCATCAAGGACATTTGAATAAACGGCATGGCCATCGCATCACTCTTTACCAAATAGGTAAACCACTTTTCGAGCAACCGTTGGGTATTTTCAAACCAGTCATCTTTGAGCCATTCGTTGATTTCGTCCATGCTATTGGTGATTGAAATCATCAAATTGACTTCACTGGGCTTAACCCCACTTGATTTTAATTCTTCAACCATCAATTTTTTGCTCAAGCTGGGGAATTCAACCACTTGGGTTCTGGAAATAATCGTTGGCAACACCAAATTCCGGTTTTTACTGATCAGAAACGAGACGACGTTTCCGGTCGGTTCCTCAATAAACTTCAATAAGCTGTTCGCTGCGCCGGTCGTCATTTTTTCAGCTTCGGAAATAATGAAGACCTTTTTGGATCCTTCCATGGCGCTCTTGGTAAATTCACTTTTAACGTGACGGATTTGGTCAACTTTGATACTTAGCCCATCCGGCTTGGTCATGACGACATCTGGGTGGTCATAATTCATGATTCGCCGGCACTCGGGACATTGACCACACGGCATGCCATTTTGAACATTCGTACAAAAAAGCCGCATGGCAACCCCCATTGCGACTGAAAATTGACCGGCACCGTCTTCACCAGTAAACAAATAGGCGTGAGACAATTCGTTTCGTTTAACCAGATTCATAAACTGCTTAAAAATTGTCGGTTGTTTAGTTTCAGCAACGTTAACAATATTTTGTTCCATAACGTTCCCTTCTAAAACTGCTTAAATGCTTCGATTGGCAAAATCATAACCGTTGCCCCGCCAACTTGAACTTCAATTGGAAAAGTGTGTTCAGCAGTATCCCCATTCAGACTAACGGGCGGTGTCATAAATTGCTGTCTTGCTGAACAAGTTTCTTTGATCAACTTCAACGTCAAATCAACTTTATCATCGTCAACCGCAACTAAATAAGTGGTGTTTCCTGCCCGCAAAAAGCTACCGGTAGTTGAAAATCGGGTCGCAATGATGTTATGGGCAACAAAGACCGAACGAAGCTTGTTTGCGTCTTTATCTTGGACAATCGCAATGACTAATTTCATACTTAATCCTCCTTAAAGTATTCGCCGGCAATTTGATGAATAATTGTAATTGTATCATTAACCACCGCATCGATTGGCTGCGTTGCATCGATACTGATAAACCGATCGGCATTTTGATCGCGAATCTTCATGTAACCTTGATGAACCCGCTTATGAAAAGCGGTTGTTTCGACATCCAACCGGTCAATTTTACGACTATCGCGATGCTTGGCGATCCGCTCCAAGCCAACTTCAACGGGAATATCAAAATAAATTGTTTTAAACGGCAATAATTTCTCTGTTGCAAATTCATTCATTCTGGCAACTTGACTCATGCCAATCTGACGTCCCGCACCCTGGTAGGCAACCGAACTGTCAACGTAGCGATCACATAAGACTAATTTATGATCTTTCAGTGCGGGTAAGATGGTTTCAACCAGGTGCTGCCGACGGGCTGCCGCATACAATAACGCTTCGGTCCGATAATCCATTTCAGTGTTGTCCCGATCCAAAATCACGCTGCGGATCTCCTCTGAAATTTTGTTGCCCCCCGGCTCCCGGGTGACCAGCAATCTATCGCCGAGTTCTTGATCAAACACGGCGATTACTTGGTTCATAACGGACGTTTTCCCCGCACCATCCGGTCCTTCAAACGTGATAAATTTACCATCCAAAACAATTCCCTCAATTCTATGGTTAATTGTACTTTAACTCATTTCGACTGTCTAATGACGTGTTGTTTGATTCCAGCACATTATTCAAAGTTATCGTGATCGTAACTGATCACAGAAGGTTGGATTTGATCGTTTTTGATTTTTCTGATCCGGGCTTCTCTATAGATAAAGAAATACTTTTGTCGTGCCAAGGCAGTCTCTTGTTCCATTTCCATATCACTATCAGCCACAGCCTCTTGCGTTTGGGAGGCATGATCCCACTCCTCCTTCAAACTATTGATCAGCTCAAGCAATCGTTGATCGTATTCTTTTCTGACGTTTTGCCGTCTGAATCGATTGAAAAACATGTTGATTGACCACCTCGCTTTTAAATTCGCTTAAATTTCAGTTCTTCCCTGGACCGCTTTAAACAAGGTCATTTCATCGGCGTACTCGATATCAGAGCCAACGGACAGCCCATGGGCCAGCCGCGTCACTTTAATGCCGGCCGGCTTAATCAGCTTGCTCAGATACATCGCTGTCGCTTCTCCTTCTGGAGTGGCGTTGGTTGCGACGATGACTTCTTTGACGTCTTGATTTTTTTGCAGCCGCTTAATCAAAGAACTAATATTCAAATCTTCCGGGCCCTTACCTTCAATAGGTGATAAAACACCGTGCAGCACGTGATATAGCCCATGGTACTCCTGCACTTTTTCCATAACCATCACGTCTTTGGGCTCTTCAACAACTAAAATCGTTGATTGATCGCGGGTTTTGTCCCGGCAAATATCACAGGGATCCTCATCGGTTAAATTGCCACAAATCGAACAGTAGCGTAAATCGTTTTTGGTGGCAACCAATGCTTTGGAGAACTCCTTGACATCATCTTCATTCATATCGACCGTGTAAAATGCCAAGCGGGTCGCGGTCTTGCTGCCAATCCCCGGCAACTTCATGTAACTATCAATTAATTTTGCGATTGGTTCAGGATATTGCATAGTTTCCCCTTTTCAAAAATGCTTACATTCCTGGGATCCCTTTAGTATATTTACCCATTGTATCTTGGGTCGCTTTATCAACCTTGGTAAGACCATCGTTTACGGCAGCCAGCACCAAATCGCCCAACATGTCTGGATCATCTGGATCGATGGCTTCAGGCTTAATTTGAATGTCAGTCATCTTCTTATCACCGCTAAAGGTCACCGTCACCATGTCATCAGGAGAGACACCCTTAAATTCTTGTTGCTTTAGGTTCTCTTGTTCTTGACCGAGTTCCTTTTGCATTTTCTTCATTTGTTTCATCATGTTGTTCATGTTCATACGGTTCATCATAATTGGTTTCCTCCATTAATCGTCATTTATTAATCATTTTTAATATCTAATATATCTTTGCCAAATAATTCCTCGGCTTTTTTGACAACGGGTTGGGTCTCGGCGTCGTCTGCCGGACGCTCATCAGCGTCATCAGTGGAATCAGGTTTTGGGTCGGCATCATTAGAACCTGCCTTCTTGCCCTTCAGCTGATTGCGATGGTTCGCTAAGTAATCATGCCGAATTTCCGGCCATTGATTTTCGGGAACAAAGACAATTTGGGGTACTTTGCCGACAATTCGATCCAGATTATTTTCCAACGCATCCTTTAAATCCGAATCTCCCTGCGCCTTTTGATACACAAATGGGTATTCAAAGGCGACAATCACGCCGCCTTCGCTGGCAGCCACCGGAGACGATACATGCATCACCGCGCGCTGAGTGACCGACAATGCATTCATCAAATCCGGCCAAATTTCTTTAAATTGATTAAGTTGCTTTCGTGTGGCCTGTCCCAAAATTGGGTAAATCTTTGCCAACT
>NZ_JAXGWW010000033.1:0-15827 GCF_040773105.1 Lentilactobacillus sp. | reverse complement strand
TTTGGCAAGTGCCGATCAGGCCTGGTTTTATACGGTTGTTCTCACGTTATTGATGGTTGTTGTCATGATTTGGTACATTAAAAGAGACGGTCGCTTTCGCAAGTGACCATCTCTGAAATAATCGTTAAAACACCAAACTAGGTCTTTGAGCAAAACTTGCGTTTTACTCAAAGACCTAGTTTTTAGTTTGTTCAATTGTTAAATGTGGTTGATTTAAATCGCTGACAAGTGTTCCCCAAGCTGGGTGCCACCACTGTTGAAATGTTTAAGTGCTGCAATGGCGTTTGTGACATTGCCTCTTAAAATATCGTTGTGGTCAATCTCAATGATTTTAAAGTTCATCAAAAGTTCATCTGGAAGATCATCGATAATGCGCTTGTCCATCAAGATAATATCGGGACTTTGACTGGTTGGGTCGAAGAAATGGTCAGCGACGATGTCAACGTATAAATGCAGGGAAGTTAACTGCTTTTTTAATTGGTCACAGAAGTGTTGAATCAAGACATCGTCGACAATCGGGTTACCGGTTAATGAAGGTTGAATTTTTCCGATTCGGATGTCACCAACTACTTTAATATTCACGCTTTTCACCGCCTTACCAAGTTAATCAATTTACAATTATCTTACACGCTTGGCAGTGCGCTAGACGGATTATTGAGATTTCTTTTCGCAAAATTAATCATATTAACAAAATTATAATAAATGAACCTTAAAGAACGACCAACATTGAAAATAATAAAAATGAAATTCGCGACACATTGGCCCGTTTTTCGTGATTTCGCTGGTTGACCTTGGATTCGAAGAAAATGTAAAATGCCAACACAATTGTGATTAACAGCAGTTTAAAAAATGAAATTTCCAACGTCAAACATAACAGCAGGATGAGCACGCAGATGACGATCATTGAAAACTGGCTGCCTTTTTTCATGAATGCATAGTACGAAAAAAAGATGTTGGCAAAAATCATCAAGGTGATGTACATCAACGAGACCAGTGAAAAATAATGGTGGTATGAAAGATTAAATAAAAAGACCAGCCCGGTGCCGCTGATGAAGCCGTAGATAATCCAGCGACAGTGGGGTTCGTCGATAAATTTGCTTAACAACAGGACGTTGGCCAACAAAAAGTCAATCAGGATCAGCCAAATATTGACCGAAGCAGTTTTAAAATAGAGAAATCCCAAAAGAATCACTAAAAGTACGTCACTAACCGCAATCACGGAAAATGTCTTGATTGGACTGGAGACTTCGTTTAACAAAACCGCTAAAATCAGTCCGATTAAGGTGAGCTGACGAAGCTGCGGGTTGAGAAAAAATTGATTAAATGAAACGTTGGCAAACAGCATCCAGATGATTAAAAGTGAAATGATACGAAACCCGGACTGTGCCAAACTTGATCGATTAATGGTTAACAAGGGCATTCTCCTTCTTAAGTTTTCGAAAGATTGTTATAAAATTAATCGTAATGTTTTTCAGGGTGGGGGTCAACGACCAATTAAAAAATTGTTTACAAAATAAAATTTTTTATGATAAGATTGAAAAGTTATGAGTTCCCGATAGGATTCGCGCGCTGCGTGAAGAAGCCTTGTAACCTTAAAAATAAAGAGGGGGAAAATGAAATGCGTGAAAAACATTTATTTACTTCGGAATCAGTTTCAGAGGGCCATCCGGATAAGATTGCTGATCAAATCAGTGATGCAATTTTGGATGCCTTGTTAGCAAAGGACCCGGATGCCCGGGTTGCATGTGAGACATCAGTCACCACAGGACTGGTGTTTGTGTTTGGTGAAATTTCGACCACTGCCTATGTGGATATTCAAAAAGTGGTTCGAAACACAATTAAGCGAATTGGCTATACCCATGGTCGTTATGGCTTTGACGGTGATTCATGTGCTGTCATTGTGGCCCTGGATGGTCAATCGCCGGATATTGCCCTTGGCGTTGACGACGCGTTGGAACAACGTGAAGGTAACAACGATCCACTCGACCAGATTGGTGCCGGGGATCAGGGCTTGATGTTTGGTTATGCCATTAACGAAACACCAGAATTGATGCCGCTCCCAATCTCTTTATCTCATCAGCTGATGAGAAAACAAGCATCCCTGCGTAAGAGTGGCGAAATCGGTTACCTCGGCCCGGATGCCAAAGCCGAAGTAACGGTTGAATACAATGATGACGGAAAGCCGGAACGGGTTGATACGGTCGTTTTAAGTACCCAACACGACGATGGTGTTCGCTTGGACCAGGTTCGAAATGACGTGATCAATCAGATCATTAAGCAGGTTATTCCTGCCAAGTATCTTGACGATAAGACTCGTTATTTGGTTAACCCAACCGGCCGTTTTGTCATCGGTGGCCCTCAAGGGGATGCCGGCTTGACCGGCCGAAAGATTATCGTTGATACTTACGGCGGTTTTGCCCACCATGGTGGTGGCGCATTTTCCGGCAAGGACGCAACCAAGGTTGACCGTTCCGCCAGTTATGCAGCCCGCTACATTGCCAAAAACATTGTCGCTGCCGGGTTGGCTGATGAAGCAGAAATCCAGTTAGCCTATGCAATTGGTGTTGCCAAGCCGGTATCGATCGACATCAATACTTTTGGAACTGGCAAAGTTCCGGAAGAAAAGTTGATCGATGCTACTCGGGCCATGTTTGATTTACGACCTGCAGGAATTATTAAGATGCTTGATTTGAAGCGACCGATTTATGAACAAACGGCTGCTTACGGCCACTTTGGAAGAACCGATATTGATCTTCCTTGGGAACATACCGATAAAGTTGATGCGTTAAAAGATTATTTCAAGTTATAAACAGCTGACAAGCAAAACGCCCTTGAAAATTCAAGGGCATTTTTTTGTTTAATTTAGAGAAAAAAGGGGTCATTTCATGACGAAAACAGCGACAAAAAGTAACGTGACATTAGTGACAATCGCTCTGTTCATTGCCACTTTTATGGCAGCGATCGAAGGAACCATTGTTTCAACGGCCATGCCGACTATCGTTGGTGATTTGCGTGGGGTTTCCCTCATGAACTGGGTCTTTTCGATCTTTTTACTTACCAACGCAATTGCGACACCAATCTACGGGAAATTAGCCGATAGTTTTGGTCGCAAGCCGATGTTTATTGTAGGAATCCTGATTTTCATTTTTGGTTCGGTGATGTCTGGACTTTCCCATTCAATGTTGGTTTTAATCTTTTGGCGGGCCATTCAGGGAATTGGTGCCGGATCGATTATGCCAATTTCAAATACAATTATCGCGGACATCTATCCATTGGAAAAACGCGCTCAGGTGCTGGGACTAAACTCGTCAGCATGGGGGATTGCTTCCGTTATCGCCCCGCTGTTGGGTGGCTTTATTGTTGATCGTTTGAGCTGGCACTGGATCTTTTTTATTAACCTGCCAATTGGTTTGATTGTGATGGTAATGGTGCAATTTTTCCTCCACGAAGAAAAACAGCATGCCTCGACTAAAATGGATATTGCCGGCACCAGTTGGCTCACAGTCATGTTACTGGCAGTCATGTACGCGTTTCAATTAGTCGGCCAGGATCCGATTAATTGGAAGATTGTTGCCGTCTGCTTTTTGGTCGCTATTATTTCCTTTGTGATGTTTATCAGAACGGAACGCCTGGCCAAAGACCCGTTAATTCCAATGGAGCTGTTTGACAACCGGACGTTTGTTGTTCAAAACATCGTGGTTTTTCTGGTCAGTGGCTTTCTGATCGGCTATGAAGTTTATTTGCCCGATTGGACGCAGGGAATACTCGGACTGAGGGCCTCCATGGCTGGTTTCGCGGTTACCCCAAGTTCATTGATGTGGATCGTCGGGTCGTTTCTTGCCGGCAAATTGTTAGCCAAGACGTCACCGTATCGAATTATTAACCTCAGTTTGTTCTTTATCCTGGTGGGTGCCGTTATTATGGTCCTTATTCCGGCCTATACGCCGTTTGTGGCCTTTTTAGGCATTTCAATGATCGTTGGTACCGGATTCGGTTTAACGGTCACTACGTCGATTATCAGCGTCCAAAACGAAGTTAAGCCCACTCAAATTGGGGTGGCGACTTCATTTAATACGCTTTGCCGAACCCTTGGACAAACCTTGATGATTTCAGTATTTGGCATTGTCATGAACACGACGATGTTACGAGGTGTCCGCCAAACTGATGGGACATCGCTTAAGATGATGGACAAGCTGATTAATCCGTTGACCGCCCACGAATTAGGTGAAAAAGTGTTACCTCATTTGCGAGAAATTCTGTATAACTCATTGCACAATGTGTTTGTCGTCGGTCTGATTTTAATTGTCATCGCTTATGCAGTTAATTTAGCTGACCGGCGCAATAAAAAACAGCGAATCAATTAATCGATACGCTGAATGGCCATCAAAATCGGTGGCCAATGGGTTTGATTTAAAAAGCTATACTCTAAAACACTGTACCGTTTTTGGTCTAGTTGACTGCCAAATTCGAGGACGGTGTTTTTTTCGCGTTCACCGCCTGGATGGCCATAGTAGGCAACCACAATGATCAGCCCATTATGAGCCAGGTGATTTAAACAACCCTTAATTGCCTCAATCGTGGTTTCCGGATAGGTGACGATCGTTTTATCGCCCCCTGGTAAATAACCAAGATTGAAAATGGCTGCTGAAATCATGGTTTGGTAGGGCAGAATTTCATCCACTTTTGAATGACTGATATTATATAAAAAAATGTTTTTAGCACTGGGCGGAGTTTTGCGAAGCAGCGCCTTGGTATTTTCAATTGCCTGGGCCTGAATATCAAATCCATAGACGGTCCCGTCCGTGCCGACCAAATTGGCTAAAAACAGGGTATCGTGACCATTTCCAACGGTGCAGTCAACGACCGTATCGCCATAACTGACCACTTGCGATAACAGTTCGTGGCTGAAGTCCAGTGCGGATAATAACTGTTTCATGCAATCCCACCTCCAAATCGATTAAAGCAATAACGTGAGATGGCTAATGTTACGAAGCCTAAACTCCAACCACCCAAGACGTCACTGGCAAAGTGCACCCCGACATAGATCCGGCTGATGCCAATCCCCAAAATAATGATTGCCAGCAAAATCCCCACAATCAGCTTGGTCGTTGCGCTTTTCAAGAGTCGGTTGGCGATCAGGATTAGACTGCCGGCAATGAGCATGATACTCATTGAATGGCCGCTGGGAAAGCTGCTTGAATGAACAGTGACCATGTGGGGTAACGTTGGCCGCGGGCGATTAATGAAGTGTTTGACTAAAACGTTGACGGGTCCAGCTAGGAGTACGCCATTAATTAAGAGGAACAGTGCCGCTTTAATTCGGCGGACTAAAAATAAAATCAATCCCGCCCCGACCGTAAAGCCGAGTAACGAAGTAAAGTTGCCAAATTTAGTAAAATGAATCATAAAAGTCGATAGCCCTGGACTGATAAATCTTCGGACTGCGTGACCAAAGTATTGATCAAACGTGTGAATCCAGGTCTGGTGAAACAAGACGCCATAAGCCAACATCAGAAAGATGACCAGGGAAACGCCGGCCGTTAAATTAAATCCTAATTGAGATTGTTTTTTCATGTTTTTCACTCCAATATCTAAAATTATAGCACGCTGGGCAGTTGTTTTTTACTGAACGTTTTGTTATGATAATAGGCAATAATTTCAATTTGTGAAAATGCAGAGACGAATTAGTAACTAACGACCTGTTATCCAGAAACTGAGTGGGTGCTGCGAACTCAGAGCAAGTGGTGGTGAACTCATCGTCGAGTGCCTGGCCGAACAAAGTAAGCCACGCCGGTTTATCGCCGTTATTGATCCGAGTGCTCAAGTAATTGAGAATATAGGTGGTACCGCGATAAATCGTCCTATAAGAAGCCCAGTGTGGTTTCTTATGGGACTTTTTTCATATCTTGAAAAATATTGAAAGGTGGCAATTGCAAAATGGCATACAATCATGAGGTAATTGAGCGAAAATGGCAACATTATTGGAAAGAACATAAAACATTTAAGACGACAGAAAATGCCGACAAAGAGAAATACTATGTCTTGGACATGTTTCCTTATCCATCAGGTCAGGGACTTCACGTTGGCCATCCAGAAGGCTACACGGCGACAGATATTATGGCCAGAATGAAACGCATGCAGGGCAAAAATGTTCTTCATCCAATGGGATGGGATGCGTTTGGATTACCCGCTGAACAGTATGCGTTAAAGACCGGCCACAATCCACGGGATTTCACGGCGAAAAATATTAAGACCTTCAAGCGCCAGATTCGGTCGCTTGGATTTTCATATGATTGGGATCGTGAAATTAATACCACGGATCCAAGCTACTACAAGTGGACACAATGGATTTTTGAACAGCTTTACAAGCGTGGTTTAGCTTATGAAGATAACATTGAAGTCAACTGGGCTCCAGACTTCATGGGGGGTACCGTGGTTGCCAACGAAGAAGTTGTTGACGGCAAAACGGAACGTGGCGGTTACCCAGTATACCGTGTCCCAATGCGTCAGTGGGTCTTAAAGATTACCGCATATGCCGACCGCTTAATTGACGATCTCGATGACCTGGATTGGCCGGAAAGCATCAAGGAACAGCAACGCAATTGGATTGGCCGTTCACGAGGCGCTAGTGTTTTCTTCGGTGTTAAAGGCCATCCGGATGATCAAGTCGAGGTCTTCACGACTCGTCCAGATACTCTTTTTGGCGCTACATACATGGTTTTGGCTCCTGAACATGAGTTGGTGGCAAAGATTACCACGCCGGAACAAGCCGATCAGGTAAAGGCTTATCAAGAAGAAGTTTCTCGTAAATCTGACTTGGAACGAACGGATTTAAACAAAGATAAGAGTGGGGTATTTACCGGGGCTTACGGAATTAACCCAATGAACGGCAAGGAAGTGCCAATTTGGATTGGTGATTACGTCCTTGAATCATATGGAACCGGTGCAATTATGGCCGTTCCTGCTCATGACGATCGTGACTATGATTTTGCCAAGAAATTCGGTCTGCCAATTGTGCCGGTTATTGAAGGTGGTAATACCGATGAAGCCGCATTTACCGGCGATGGTCCCCACTTTAATTCAGGGTTCCTTGACGGCATGGGCAAAGACGAGGCTATCAAAGCAGCGATCGATTGGCTAACCGAACATAAGGCCGGTCACGAAAAGGTCAACTACCGACTTCGAGACTGGATTTTCAGCCGTCAACGCTACTGGGGTGAACCAATTCCGGTAATTCACTGGGAAGATGGCGAAACCACGCTGGTTCCGGAAGATGAATTACCACTTCGCTTACCAAAAGCCAAGGATATTCAAACTTCCGGCGGTAAAGAAAGCCCACTTGCTAATTTGAATGACTGGGTGAATGTCGTTGATGAAAATGGCCGCAAAGGGAAACGAGAAACCAACACCATGCCGCAATGGGCTGGAAGCTCATGGTACTGGTTGCGTTACATGGATCCTCATAACAACAAAGCGATTGCGTCTCCTGAAAAGTTGAAATATTGGTCACCGGTTGATCTCTATGTCGGTGGTGCCGAGCATGCGGTACTACATTTGCTATACGCAAGATTCTGGCATAAGTTCCTTTATGATTTAGGAGTTGTGCCAACCAAAGAACCATTCCAGAAGCTGGTTAACCAAGGGATGATTTTGGGAACCAACCACGAAAAGATGTCTAAATCAAAGGGAAATGTGATCAACCCGGATGACATCGTTGACGAATATGGTGCCGATACGCTGCGGGTTTATGAAATGTTCATGGGCCCAATTGACGCTGCCAAGCCTTGGAGTACTGAAGGAATTCATGGTGCCTACCATTGGCTCGACCGGGTCTGGCGCTTGTTGATTGACGATAATAACCATCTGCGTGATCGTGTGACGACCATTAATGATGGCAAGCTCGACAAAATTTACAACCAAACCGTCAAAATTGTGTCTGATGATTTTAGTCACATGCGATTTAACGTCGGCATTTCTCAGATGATGGTCTTCGTTAACGACGCCTATAAGGCTGATTCGCTGCCAATCGACTACATGGAAGGCTTCGTTAAATTGTTGTCACCAGTTGCTCCACATATTGCTGAAGAGTTGTGGAGCCTCCTAGGACATGATGAGACAATTACGTATGAAGCTTGGCCAACTTACGATGCTTCCAAGCTGGTTGAAAACACCGTTCAAATGGTAGTTCAAGTCAACGGTAAAGTCCGTTCACACATTGAGATCGACCGTGATGCAGCTCAGGATCAAGTTGAAAAAGCAGTTAAACAAGATGAAAATGTTGAAAAGTATCTTGAAGGCAAGACGATTCGTAAGGTCATTGTAATTCCAAATAAAATTGTGAATATTGTTGTTGGATAAGTGACTGATGCGGTCGGAAGATAACTTTTGGCGCACAGTTTACCTGAGGCATATTTGAACAAATCGGGCTGGGACATGAATTCGTGTCTCAGCCTTTTTGTTTAGAAAAAAATCAAAATAATCAGAAAAATAAAAAAATATCCAGCGTTTCTTGCGTATATATAATTATGAACGGGACGAGAGGGCCTGTTTGAATTAAATATAAAGGGGAAACGATTATGAATTATTTGAAGCGACAAAGAGTTAAGTATTTGGCACCAGTTGTTTTGGCAACCATTGGCGGTATGATGTTGTGGCAATCACCGACTTTAGTCAAGGCGGATGCCCAAGAACAGCGTACGGCCATTAAAACGCAACAGGTCACATTTTACGTTCAGCCACAGTATCAGCTTGATCGAGATGGCAGCTGGGCAAATGTACCCGGCACCAGGCCGATTAAAATGACTGGAACTGTTGGAGAAAAGTTTGAAGCACCAGCATTGAAGAATTATGTTCCTGCCAATTCAGAGTCCAATCTAGTGCCGAAGACCAATCAAAGTCAGGGCGATCCAATTAAGATCCGCTATCGGTCGCAAAGTACGGGGCTATATACCGCAACCGTCAATATTAATTACGTTGAGAGTAAAAAACGCTATGTTATGTCAACAGACATTAAGACACTGCACTATGCCGATAAGGTCACGCTTGTTCCCAAACAAATTGAAGGTTATATACTAGATAACGTTGAGCTTCCGAACCAATATTTTGTCAAGAATCCGGACAATTCAGTCACGTTTACGTTCCAGGAATTAAAAGATCCGACCTATAAAGTGACGTTCTTCTATCTGCCAAAGGGCGAACAGGGAACAGCGCGCACAGAACCTGCAGAACCAACAAAACAGGCACCCTCCCAGCATGTCGTGGGTGAAACAACGAGCGAAGTCTCGATTTCAAACTTACCTAAACCACTCACCCCGCAGCAACCTGAAGTTGCATCCACCGGTCAGATTCCTTCTAAGAACGAAAAGTCTGATGGCCAAACTAAGGAGCTGGTGGTTGATCACGGAAAGCCGATCCAGCCAGTTACCAAACACCTGGCAGCAACGGATAAACCCGTAACAGAGGCGACTAACGTTGATAGTCAGCCGCGTCGGAACAAAACTGAGCAGACCCAAAAAGAAATCAGCGTCAATAATCAGGATAAGCATAAGCCAGCGGTTCCGGAGTTGCGCCCAGCGCCCCGAGATCACAAAACAGCTAACGTGGTGTCACAGTGCTCAGTGAGGTCCGTTGTCACACCAAATCAGACGTCAAACAAGCCATCTGAGACTGTTCAAATGCCAACAAAATCAACAGCAGATCTCGTCATGAAATCAACTGTAACTACAAAAACCGCAAAGACGGAACGCAACGGTGAAAAATCTGCGGTCAAAGGTTCTCAAACACATGAAAAGTCGTCAACACTGACGCGGTCGAACATGGTTTCGGAAAAGGCTGGCAAACTTGTTTCAAAAGGGACGGTTGTTTATGCGCTAAAACGAATTGGTTTATACAAGTCAGTTAACTTTGCCAAATATAACCGGTTATTTAGTTACGCCAAACAAAAGCGCCACTCCCGGCCAATGTTTGTGGTGACCGGATATGCCAGATCGAAGAATGGCCAGCTTCGATATCGGGTCCGTGATGTTAATCATTTGAGACGCTCTGATGGCAAACGTGGGTATATCACCGCAAATGAGCAGTATGTCCGCCCAGTGTACTATCAAGGCAAACACACAAAAATTAGAGTGATCAATCCAAGGGGCGTTAAGGGATACCGTCACCAAAATTTAACTGGTCACGTCACAACTTATCGCTATGGAAAGCTGGTGAGACCCGTCAAAATTGTGCGTTATCATTTGACAACCCGTTTTGTCTTAAAAAATGGTCAATACATCACGGCCAACCGCAAATTGGTCAAATCAGTGCATTAGGAAACGGCCTTTTGGCACACGTTTTGGCTATATAAAATTGAAAAAGCAAGGGGCTGTTGGCAAAACGTTAGTTTTGTCACAGCCCCTTGCTCATTTAGTTGATATGGTTGGTACGGATGTCGATTTGAGATTATTGCATCAATTCACTTGCCGAATTGTCGCGGTAATTTTTATCCCAGAGAAATTCGGTTAATATTTTATTGACTGCCATATTGTTGTTGTGCAACGCACTGTGTTGGGCTTTGTCGCCAAACGCCTCAAATGTTTGGTAAAAGCTGACATGGTCGCGTAAAATATATCCCAGTGAAAGGGCGGATGCGGTTGTGACCACACCGTCTGAATTCGAACCGTCACCCAAATTACCATAGATGTTTAATACCCTGGCTTGATGCGGAAAGTTCTTTCGCAATCGATACAGTAGGCGATATTCAGGGTGAATAATTTTAGGTTTTCCAGTTGCTAAAATTCGATTTTGGTTTGGCGCATCATCCCATAACTGCATTAATGGACCAGAAGTGGGTTGGTTGGATTTATGATTATCCATAATGCCATCGTACGGACCGGCAATGACGCATAACTTGTTCGCCCGAGGGACGTCTTTGTTGTTTCCATTCATCAAATTATAGTAGATGACCGCGTAAGCACCCATGGAGTGGCCGACAAAATTCAGTTGATTCACGTGGTACTTATTCTTGAACATCTTACAAACTTTGGTGAGCCAGTGGGCATACTGAACCTCTCCAGCTCGATTATTGTCCATTCGAACTAAAATAATCGGGTTGACCATCCATTTCTTGATTGTGCCGGTAACCTTTAGTTTTCCGTTAGGTCGAACATGAATAATCATCCGCCGCGATGCAGCGCCACTGACTTCGGCAGCCGAAACCATATCTTTTTCGGAACGGAGTGAACTGCTCCAACCGTGAAGAAAAATCGTCGGCGTATTTGAAGTCACATACTGTGTTTTGAGTTGATCTTGTGCCCGTTGAGTCTGCCAAATATTGAAACCGAAGCTCAAGATAAGAATGCCGCCTATTAAAAAGTATAGTATTTGCCATTTTCTTGAGCGCCGATAATTTATCAACTAGCTGACCGCCTTATTTGAGAATTCTTGAATCGTTGTTTGATGAAGCCGTACAGCAGCGATAAAGCAAACGAAATTAGGACCGCTAGAACTGTTTCCATGATCGCACCGTTATAGCCGGCTTCATCAATAATATCAATAACCGCTTTATGAAGGAACATGATCCCCAATGTTTGCTGGCCCAATAGTTGAACCGGCTTAATGATAAATTGGGGCATAAATTTACAGAAATAATAGCTGGCACTAAATACCACCAGACAGACAATAATTGGAATAAAAGTCACGTAAGAAACCCGTGAGATTGCAATGTGGTGATAGGATGCGTGAATGATCTTCGACTTTAAGAAAAGTGCAAAGTTGAAACGGTCCATGTGCTGCATCCAAAATAACCAGACAGTCAGCATGGTTGCCGGAATAATCACCCAGAGATCCTTTACTAGTTGCTGAATCTTGTGGAAATATAAATAGCCAAATATCATGAAGAACATCGCAATAAAGGCAACATCCAAATCCCAAGGAACATATTTATATGACAAGAAGTAAATATGTTTGTAACTTGTTGAAATAATTAACGATGAAAAGGCAACGATTATTTGTGCTTCCCGGTTTTTAACGTATGTAATGACAATTGAGGTAAAGACCAGGGCCAACAGGTAAACGTTGATGTACCAAAAGACACTTAAATAATGATTGAGCGTTCGGCCACCATACAGTAGACGTGCAAAGTAGAAGATGGTGTAAGACCAGCTTTCACCGCGGATAAAGTGTGAAAGTATGATTAAAAAACTTCCACAAATCAAATATGAAATGAGCAACGGCAGGATTCGTTTTTTGAAAAATCCCATCCAGTCATTATTCACAATTGGTTTTAAGAAAAACCCTCCCATGATGAAGAAGATCGGCATATGCCACCAATAAAGAAAATGGAACATGGTTCCGTGCCGTGTCATGGCGTGACCAAAGACAACGGCTACGATACCGACTGCTTTGGCGACGTCAATCCACTCGATTCTTTTTTTACTCACAAGCGTTTCACCTCGAAAATTATTAAGACCATATATAAAAATATTCTAGTGCATTTAGGGCATCTCTGACAACACTTTTTCATTACATCGCTGTAAATCAATTGATGCTTAAGTAATTTTTAATATCTCCAGCGGTTATTGCTATTCATTAATATCTTGATTAGAATAAGGCGAGTATTAAAAGTAAACGAAAGTAGGAACGATGATGATTGATAACAATCCAAATCAGTCGGAAAGATCTCGGGATGTCATGCTGTCAGGATCCGCATGGATGACGGCCGGCAGTATTTTAAGCCGGTTTCTTGGCGCTGTTTATATCATCCCCTGGGGGATTTGGTTTGGCAACTATTTTTTCCGGGCAAACGCCCTTTATGGACTGGGTTATAACATTTACAGCTTTTTCCTAATCGCCGCAATTGCCGGGATTCCTTCAGCAATTGCCAAGCAGGTTGCGCATTATAATGCCCTTAATGAGTATGGTGTCGGCGTGCGGTTATACAAGCGTGGGTTAGTGCTGGCAGTTGGGACTGGGGCAATTTGTGCGCTATTTCTATACTTCGGTGCGCCATTGATTGATGGTGGCAATCCAAATGTCATTCCCGTCCTTCATTCGTTGGCCTGGGCCATTTTGATTATTCCAACCATGAGTTTAACCCGTGGTTATTTCCAGGGTTATCAACAAATGGCACCATCAGCGATCTCACAATTTGTTGAGCAGCTTGCCCGAGTGGCCTATATGCTGATTACCGCCTTTATTATCATGCGGTTATTTCACGGCAGTTGGGTCCATGCGGTATCGCAATCCACTTTTGCAGCGTTCGTTGGAGCGGTCGCCGGCTTGATCACCCTTGGTGTGTATTACCTCAGACGGCGGGAAGACTTTCGGTCGTTGGTCAAAAACAGCAGCAATGACATCCATGTTGAAGCAAAACAATTATACCAAGAAATCATTGCGCAAGCAGTTCCGTTTGTCATTTTGGGAGCTGGCATTACGATTTTTATGTTAATTGATCAGTTTACCTTCTTCAAAATTATGAATATTGCAACTCACTATACCTATACAACATTGTCAGATTTATACGCCATGTTTGCGGTTAACTCGAATAAATTGATCATGATCACGATTTCGTTGTCATCCGCTTTGGCAATAACAGCCGTTCCATTGTTATCCGAGGCTTTAACGAATGGGGATCAGGATCAAATTAAACACCAAAATTCCAATGTCTTGGCATTATTTATGTTTGTGATGATTCCCGCCGCATTGGGGATGGCAGCCATTGCCGGACCGCTCAACCGAGTCTTTTACGGCACTAATCAGCAGGCATTGGGCGCCAATATCTTGACATTTTCATCAATTATTTCGATTCCGATGGGACTCTTCGTTGTGGTGTCAGCAGTTATGCAGGGGCTTTCCCAGAATAAACGGGCGGTGAAGTTTTTTGCGATGGGGACCGTTGTCAAACTGGTCCTCCAGTGGCCGTGCACTTATTATTTGGGCGCCTTTGGGCCGCTTTTGTCCACCGGGATTGGCTTAATGGTCGCTAACTGGCTGATATTGCGGTACTTAAACCGCCACTTTGGGTTTGACAAAAATATGTTGGATATCGGATTTAGGAAAATCACCAAGTATTCGTTGTTTATGTACGTGGCCGCGCTGGGCACAGTCTACGGACTGAATTTCGTGTTCAATTTGTTCAGTAATCCATTTGGCCGGGTTGTCAGTTTGATTGTCACGTTAGCGGCAGTTGTTATCGGCGGTTTGATTTATATTTATTTAGCACTCAAGAGTCGCATTGCCGATATGATACTGGGGCCCAGAAGTGAAGGATTGAGACGATTGCTGAAAATTAACTAGTCGTGATGAGATTAAAATTCAGTGGTGGCAAATAACGATTAGAGCTGAAAGAGGGCGGCACAAAACGTTTCGTTTTGTCCGTCCTCTTTGGTTTATCGTCGTTAATTTGCTTGGTTTTTATGCATAAATTTTGGCAGTGCCTCACTAATTTGATGGGGTAAAACGACATACTGCTTTTCGGCCAATTTATCGGCGATTGCGCTGTGACTGTAAACGGCGGCCAAGACGGCTTTTGGCGTATCTCTGAATTGGGCAGCAAATCCGCCAACCATCCCGGCAAGCGTATCGCCCATGCCACCAGTTGCCTGAGCCGGGGTCCCACCGGTATTTTCGTATATCTGGTCATTGGCATAAACCTGCGTCCGGTGAGATTTGACGACGACAATTGCGTTCAGTTTTTGAGCTGCTGCTTGATTCTCTTGCGGGGTTTGGTCGGCCATTTGAATGCCGGATACCCGTTGCCATTCCATCTGGTGAGGCGTCAAAACATTGATCGAATCTTGTGGTAGCGCCAATTTGTTAGCTGCAAGTAACGTCAGAGCGGAGCCGTCGATCACAAAAATTTGCCCCGGCTTGGCTAGTTGGAAAGTTTTCGTCAATAAATCAAAGGCCTGATTATCGGTGCCAAGTCCCGGTCCAATGACGACAACGTTTGCGGCTTGGATAATCGGCGCCGCTTGTTCAAATTGGTTCCAGTCAACAAACATGGCTTCAGGCAGCCAATCATGGAGGCTGGTCTGATTTGTCTGGTCGGTAATCGTTGTCACCAAGCCGGCGCCGGAATAAACGGCTGCAAGCGAAGCCATGATAATTGCCCCGCCAAAGTTATGACTGCCGCCGATTAAGGCAATTTTGCCGTAAGTCCCTTTAAAACTATCGGCAGGACGTTTTTGAATAACCGTATTTAAAATAGTTTGGGTGATTTTTTTAACTTTTACCATATTTCAGATCTCCTATCAAATCTGTATTCAAATTCATTATAGCATTTCGTCGAGTTGGTCTATCTCAAACGTCGGTACCGGATTGTGATAAAATTAAACTATAAGAAATGAACGGGAGCGAAATGAAATGACAATTGATTGGAAACAGACGGCTCAAGATTACAAACAAGCTTATTTAAACGACCTTAAAGAATTAATCAGCATTAAAAGTGTTCGGGATGATGACCATCAAACAAAGGACTATCCGTTGGGTGAAGGGCCAACTAAAGCCATGCTGAAGTTTTTATCTTTCGCTGAGCGTGACGGTTTCACTACCAAAAACTTGGATAATATCGTTGGCTATATTGAATATGGATCCGGTGAGAAGACCATGGCACTGCAGGCCCATGCGGACGTGATGCCAGCCGGGGATGGTTGGGAAACCGATCCGTTTGAAATGGTTGAAAAAGATGGTTTGGTCTTTGGCCGTGGTACATCCGATGACAAGGGACCAGCTTTGGCCGCTTATTACGGGTTGAAAATGCTAAAGGATCATAGCTTTATGCCTCACACCAAAATTCGTTTGATTATCGGGACTGATGAGGAAAGCGATTGGACCGGTATGAAACACTA
>NZ_JAXGWW010000032.1:0-15944 GCF_040773105.1 Lentilactobacillus sp. | reverse complement strand
CTTTCCAGTTAATTCCCTCATCTAAAATATGGAGGAATGCCTGAAAGGCCGTAAAGATCATCCAAAATGAGAATAGGTAGGAGAACCGAAATGTGTACCAAACCGGCAACTGCATCCCGTGCCAGAACAGATCCAGCGGCTGAAAGCACATTGAGAGGATCATAAAGGCGGTCAGTCCCAGATTTGCGAATTTAACGTTACGTTTGATTGTCGGGATAAAGAAGTAATAAACAAACAAAATAATGACAACGCTAGCGACAAAAATATTGGCAGTGCCGGCAGGTAATTCGTTAAAGTTGACCGATCCGTTAAAGAATTTTCCAATCATATCAAGGGGATTATATTCAAATTTAATCTTATATTGACCCTTGGAATATTGCGTCTTACTCCCCAATAACGAGAAGAAAGTTGGAACCAACAGCCAGGCGGCCAAAATACCACTTAGAATTGAGGCCTTAAGCCATTTTAAAACAGCTTTGGCCTGGGTTTGGTTTTTGACTGGAAGTGCCTTGGCGGCCCAATAGATGAGCATGAAGGCAGTGAGGAAAATTGCAATCATCCAACTCATGTAGTAGTTGATGACCAGCATCGCAGTTAAGCTGACGATGTAAATGGCACTGGACTCGTTTTTCAGAATCTTTGAAAGGCCTAAAAAGATCATTGGCAAGACAAACAAGACATCTGTCCAAAGCATGTTAAATTGGTTGGCAACAATCCAGCCCATCATCGAATAGGATGCGGCAAAACCAACAATTGACCAGCCAACGTGTTTGGTAACCTTCATCAGGAAGTAACCAAAACTCAGGCCTGCCAATCCATACTTCAAAATGGTAATGACGCCAAGCACACTTGGCAGTTTGGATAACGGGAACAGCAACATAATCAAGTTAAGCGGACTCATTAGGTAGTAAGCCCAAGTTCCCAGCATGTCGCCCCCCAAAGCTTTGGAAAATGAGAATAAAAAGCCACTTGGGCTATGTAATAAGGTATCATGGTAATTAGTGAAAAAATCAATGTACTGCTGCCCGAGGTCTACCGTCATGACAGAGGAATTACCAAAGGGCGCGAAGTGTCGAAAGATAAAATAACTCATGCTGATTAAGACTGGTACCAAAAAGCAGAGTACGAGAATGGATACTTTTGTGATCTTCTTTGATTTCATAATTTACATCCTTTTTAATAGTGATTAACACATTATAGAATATCATAATAAGTTAAAGATTGACTACCGGTTCTAGTTTTTGTTTCAAAAATTTGATAGAATAAGTTTCATGGCAAGGAGTTAATATTGTGAAAATTTTTAAGAAACGAAATTCAAAAACTGCTAAAAGTAAAGCGGCGTCATTGCCGTTTCGCATTAACATTATTTTTATCATTGTCGGCATTTTATTTGTGGCACTGCTGACACAACTTGCATATTTGCAAGTGATGTACGGTTCCAAATTCAAGGCTGAAGTTAACCGGTCTGACACATCTGTTGTGAGTGGGAATGTTCAGCGAGGAATGATTTTTGATTCTACTGGCCAGGTTTTGGTTGGAAATTCCGCTCACCAAGCCATTGTTTATACAAAAGGCGTTAATGTCTTGTCGTCTGACATGTACAACGTGGCAAATCGGCTTGCAAAATACATTACGGTTCCAACCAGTAGTTTAACGAAGCGGCAATTAGCCGATTATTACTTATCTGACGAAACGACTTTAGCAAAGGTTGAAAAGCAAATTCCAGGCATTTCGGGGTATTCAGCTGATGCCAAGTACGACAAAGCTGTTGCCAAGGTTGAAAATTATCCGAGCTCGACCTTCTCAAAAGTCACCAAGAATGCTGCAACTATTTTTGCAAAGATGA
The DNA here is from genome assembly GCF_040773105.1 of Lentilactobacillus sp. Taxonomy (NCBI): domain Bacteria; kingdom Bacillati; phylum Bacillota; class Bacilli; order Lactobacillales; family Lactobacillaceae; genus Lentilactobacillus; species Lentilactobacillus sp. The sequence continues at coordinate 14,098 of NZ_JAXGWW010000032.1, read as the reverse complement.
GTGGTGCTTATCAATTATCAACCGTTAACATTAAGGATGATAACGTGAGCCAACGTGAGGTTGCTTTGGTTGGTGAGCATTTGGCTGATATGCCTGGTGTCAATGTTGGAACCAGTTGGAGTCGAAATTATCCAAATGGACAGTCGATTCAAGGAATCACCGGAACAGTTTCAAACGAAAAGAGTGGTCTTCCAAGTGATCGGATTAATGAATTATTGGCTCAAGGCTATTCACGAAACGATAGCGTCGGCCAAAGTTATTTGGAACGCCAGTATGAACCCGTTCTTCGCGGAACCAAATCTCAGACCCAGATTGTCCTGAATAGTGATAATCAAATCAAAAAAGAAATTAAAAAGTACGGTGGCCAAAAGGGTGATAACCTTCAGCTGACCATTAACGCAAAGTTCCAAAAAAAGCTTCAGGCATTGGTTCGTTCTGCTGAATCCAGTGCCGGTGGGAATTCTACCGGAACTTACGCTGTGGTTATGAATCCTAATAATGGCGCAATTATCGGTATGGGGGGCGTCGATCGCAATCCAAAGACCTCTAAGATTACTGATAATGTTTTGGGAACAATTAACAGTTCAATTGTAATGGGATCTGTTGTCAAAGGGGCAATGGTTTCCGGTGCCTTGATGGACCACGTTATCACACCTACTAACAGCACATTAACTGACCAGCCGATCACAACTGGTGGGGTCAAGAAGTCTTCCTGGTTCAACCACAATGGCCATGCAAATATTTCTGTTGATGCCAGTGATGCACTTCAGGTTTCATCAAACTCTTATATGATGCAGTTAGCCATGAAAGAAGCTCACTTTAAATACGTAGAAGGTGGCGCCTTAACAATGAATCCTAGCATCTTTAATACGATGCGCGGCTACTTTAATCAATTTGGACTCGGCGTGAAAACCGGTATCGATATTCCCGGTGAATCAACTGGTTTAAAGGGTGCAAGTGGACGGAGTCATATTGGAAGTGCGCTGGACCTATCATTTGGAAACTATGATGCCTATACAACCATGCAGGTTGCCCAATACATTTCGACAATTGCCAACGGTGGTTACCGAATTGAGCCACATGTTGTTCAAGCTATTCGGGGAACCAGTCAGAACGGAAAATTAGGAACGGTCAAGGCAACTGTGATGCCAAAGGTTCTCAACTACATCAACATGACACCCGCTGAACGCAATGTCGTAACGACTGGTCTTTATCGAGTGGTTCACGGAACCAACACGTATAAGACCGGGGGCGCACTTGATACGATCAAGCCTGAAATTTCCGCTAAGACGGGTACTGCTCAGACCTTCTATAACGGCAACGAGACGGTCACGTTAAGTCTGGCTTCGTATGCACCTTCAACTCATCCACAAGTGGTGGTTGCTCTGGCAATGCCAAACTTGGGAGTGAACGCGGAAAGTAACAATATGCAGCTGGCCAAGAAGATTTATGCGGCCTACTGGAGCACGGTCCAATCAACTTCGACTGTTAAGTAAAAGTACTTAACATTTATCTATTTTATCCTAGTAATTTATCTTAATTGATGATAAAATATTTTAAGTTGAGGCTATTAGACTAGCTATTTTTAAAAAAGTTTGGAGGTCGTATTCCATGCGAGTACACATTACAATGGAATGTACTGAATGCCATGAACGTACTTACTTATCTAGCAAGAACCGTCGAAACAATCCTGACCGTTTGGAGCTTAACAAGTATTGCCCACGCGAGCGTAAAGTAACGTTACATCGGGAAATCAAATAAGGCTTGGGTAATTACCCAAACCTTTTTTATATCCAAATGAATTAATTGATACTGACGATCAAACAATCAGGTGATATGATGGCAGAAATAGTTCAATCAAAGCGGGCACTTCGAGAACTGCAAATAACCAAATTGCATGATTTTCTGAAGGATTCGACTAACAACCCCAAATTAGCCGCACTATACCAACGGCTGTTTGATAGTCCGGCGTTTAACAATAGTTGCACGATCGGTGTGACGTTGAGTATGGATGATGAACTGGATACCCAACCAATTATTCACGAGGCACTGGCACATGATATCCAAGTAGCGGTTCCAAGGACGTTGCCTCATCGGCAAATGGAATTTGTTTTGTTGGAAGAAAAGACGCAACTCAATCAGACAAAGTTTGGGACGATTGAACCCGTCAATGGAACGGTTATCGCTAAAAACCAAATGGATGTCTTAATTGTTCCAGGATTGGCATTTTCGAAAAATCATTATCGAGTTGGTTATGGTGGCGGCTTTTATGATCGCTTCTTAAAGGGGTTTGAAGGGGTCAGCATTTCAATTGCAACCCCAGTCCAACTTTTTGAACAACCGGTGTGGGATGTTGAAACGTTCGATGTTCCAATCGATCAACTTATTTTTAGCGAAGATCAGGAGGGGTTATGAGTAATATTAAAGACAAACCTTACGTAACGTACCTGCTGCTCGCGGCGATGGTGGTTGTGTTTGGACTAATGTCGGTGATGGGGGGAACCGAAAATCCGGTAACCTTGGTTGAGTTTGGTGCCAAATATAATCCGTTAATTCGAGCCGGGCAATATTGGCGACTTGTGACGCCCATTTTTATTCACATTGGATTCACCCACATCCTAATGAATGGGATTACCTTGTATTTTATAGGTCAGTACGTTGAGCAGCTATTTGGCCACTGGCGGTTTACCATCATTTTCTTTGTGTCCGGAATCGTGGGAAATTTAGGCAGTTTTGCGTTCAACAGCGGATTGTCTGCCGGTGCCAGTACGGCGATCTTTGGTTTGTTTGGCGCTTTTTTAATGCTGGGTGAAAGTTTTTCCAAGAATCCGGCAATCGTGTCAATGGCCAAAACGTTTCTGCTATTTATCCCGCTTAATATTGGGACGGATATCTTTGTTTCCGGCATCGACATTGCGGGACACATTGGCGGCCTTGTGGGTGGCTTTTTAATTGCATACGTGACTGGCGTTGGTTTTTCAAAGACCAGCCGGGTCAAACGAGTGATCGCGGCAATCATGCTGGTTGTAATCGTTTTCGTTTTGTATACAATAGGGATGCAGGCAAAATTTTAAGAATTTTCGGAATTAAAACAATTTTGAAGGAGGATGTGAGATAATGAAAACGCTGTATGATGTTCAGCAACTGCTGAAAAAATTTGATATTTATGTCTATGTCGGCAAACGGCTTTGGGACATCGAGGTCATGGCGTTGGAGTTGGATCACCTTCACAAAGCCCAGCTGATTAGTCATGACGAGTTTATTCATGCAAAATTGGTTTTAACCCGAGAGCATCGAATTGAAGAAAAACAAGAAGGTAGGGGAAGTTACATTGGCAAAGAAATTAATCGGAATTGATTTAGGTGGAACCACAACGAAGTTTGCATTTATTGACACAAAGGGAAATATTCTCGCGAAGTGGCGAATCCCAACTGATATTAGCGAACATGGAAGCCACATCGTTCCAAACATGATCAAATCAATCAGTGATCAGATGCGCAAGGAAGATTACAATACTGAAGACTTTTTTGGTATTGGAATGGGGACACCGGGCGCTGTTGATCGTGAAAAAGGAACCGTTGTCGGCGCCTACAATCTTGGCTGGGATATCGTGCAACCGGTTGGGGCAACCATTTCGGCTAACTTGAACTTACCAATTATCATTGATAACGACGCTAACAGTGCCGCTCTTGGTGAGTATTGGAAAGGTGCCGGCGATACTGCCCAAGATGTTGTTTTCATCACACTGGGAACCGGTGTTGGTGGTGGTGTCATTGCGAATGGCAAGTTGGTCCACGGCATTAATGGTGGCGCCGGAGAAGTCGGCCACATTACCGTTGTACCAAACGGCTATCAATGTACATGTGGCAAACGCGGTTGTTTGGAACAATACGCTTCAGCAACCGGGGTTGTCCACATCGCAAAGGATATGGCACAGACATTTACCGGTAAGTCACGGATCAAAGAACTAATTGATGGTGACGAAGACTTAACTTCCAAGATGGTGTTCTTCCTTGCTGATAACGGTGATATTTTGGCCAACCAAATTGTTGATCGGGTTTGTTCTTACTTAGGTTTGGCGTTATCACACATTGGAAACACCCTTAATCCTGAAAATATTATCATTGGTGGTGGGGTTTCAAATGCCGGCAATACGCTGCTGCAACCAACCACCCGTTACTTCCAGGAAAATGCGTTCCCTTCAGTTCGGGATTCAACCAAATTGAAGTTGGCACAGTTAGGAAACGATGCCGGTGTCATTGGTGCAGCCTCACTTGCATTACAATTTAGAAACAACCAACCATTTGCAGCAAAATAAAAATCTGAAAGAAGGATGTTTTAGTTGATAATTGGAGCAAATACAGGAAACTTAGTCATGACCATCATATTGGTCGTTATTTTAATCGCTTGGGGAGGATATACGATCATTCAAAATATGCGGGTAAAACAAGCCGCTACTTATTTAAAGAATGACGAATTCCAAAAGGGTATGCGTAAAGCCCAAGTGATTGATTTACGTGAGCAGAAAAGTTTCAAAGATGGTCATATTTTAGGAGCACGTAGTCTTCCTTATTCGACAATTAGAAACTTTTACACTCAGCTTCGGCCAGATTTACCTGTTTATATGTATGACCAGGGAAAAACCATCAGCAAACGAGCTGCCTTATTTTTAAGCAAGAAGGGTTATAAAGACCTGTACATCTTAAAAAGTGGTTATCAAGGCTGGAATGGTAAGGAAAAAAAGAGCAATTATTGATAAAATAGGACTATGAGCAAATATTGCTCATAGTCCATTTTTTATTTCATAAAATTCAATTTTTAAATTTTACTGGATAAACGATTATCCATGGTGTGCGGCGCGGCTCTTACGCATTGCCTTTTTACGGTTTGATTCAAACTTTTGTTCTTCGTCTTCAATTGGGTCAACGACTGACTTCTTGAAAGTCAACAATGCGCCAACACCAGCAGCAACCGTTCCGAGAACACCGACAATGAGTCCGTTAGTAAAATGTTTCATATCTAAACCCTCCAATGCTTGTTTATACATTCATTATGCTTTATTTTAATTCAGATATCTAGTTAATTGACTAAATAATCGTTCAAAAGGAGTTTTATTGTGAAAATTGACACCAAAATTATTGCTCATCGGGGAAGCAAGGGCAACCGGCCTGAAAACACATTGATTTCTTTTCAAACCGCTATTGATGACGGAGCAGACGGTATTGAGACCGACGTTCATTTTTCCAAGGATCAGCAATTCATTATCATGCACGATGAAACCGTCGATCGAACAACGAATGGTTCAGGGCGAATTGTGGATAAAAATCTAGCGGAGATTAAGCATTTAGATGCCGAAATTCGTTTCAGTGAAGAGTTCAAAGGGACTGCCGTACCCACACTTCAAGAAGTTGTTGAGCTTCTGATTAAAGATCAGTTTACCGGAATTTTTAATTTGGAGTTAAAAACCAACAAGATTCAGTATCCCGGCATTGAAAAAGCGGTTTTTGACTACTTTTCCTCGATTGATTATCCATTCCAGCTAATTTATTCAAGCTTCAATGCCCATTCGTTGGAGATCTTAAATAGTCTTGATCCGAAAACGTCCGGTGCAAAATTGTTTAAGACGGCCGCAAAAGAGGCCAAAACATTAAAAAAGGGGCATCTGATTTCTGATTTTCATCCCGATATCCGCTGGCTCAAACGGCACCCATTTTTCGCCCCTGCAGCGCTTTTACGCCCATGGACGGTTAATTCTACCGAGGACATGCAATATTGCTTTGAGCGGAACATGGCGGCCATTATTACCGACTATCCGGCAAGAGCTGTCCAGCTGAGGGCTGAAATGAGAGGTGGCTTGGAATGAAGAAAGTTCTCGCGATTGTCGGTCCAACTGCTGTCGGCAAAACGGCATTGTCCATTCAACTTGCCCATCAATTCAACGGTGAAATCATTTCCGGTGATTCGATGCAGGTTTATCGCGGACTCGACATTGGAACGGCAAAAGTGACCGCAAAAGAAATGGATGGGATCACCCATCATTTGATCGACATTCGAGACATTGACGAGCGCTTCTCAGTGGCTGATTTTGTTTCTGAAGCAATTAAAGCCATTGACTTAATCACTTCTTCAGGCAAGCTGCCAATCATTGTTGGTGGCACCGGCTTTTATCTTCAGGCGTTACTTGACGGCTTGGAGCTGGGGGGTGATCAATATCAAAATGCCGACCTTAGAAAACAGCTCCGCGAACAGGCTGACGAAAAAGGCAACCAAGCCCTCCACGACCGGTTGGCAGAAGTAGATCCTCAAGCTGCGGCTGAAATTCCCGTCAATAACGTCCGCCGTGTGATTCGGGCACTGGAAGTCTACATAAAATCCGGCCGCCGATTTTCTGATCAAAAAAATGATGGCAGGTCCTTTGACGCGTTCTTGATTGGATTAACCACCGACCGGGCGCTGCTTTATCAACGAATCAATCAACGGGTGGATATGATGATGGCGGCCGGCTTACTTGAGGAGGCCAACTATCTCTATGCTCATCACGGAACTGACTATCAGGCAGGCAAGGGAATTGGCTACCACGAATTTTACCCGTATTTTAAGGGCGATATCACTTTGGAAGAAGCGGTTGACCTGGTGAAAAAAGATTCCAGACATTATGCCAAACGGCAGTTAACGTGGTTTCGAAATAAGACGCGACCCAATTGGTATAACCTGGTTGAACACCCAGAAACAATCACACAGATTGAAACAGACATCAGAAAATGGTTGAATCATCAAGAAATGTAATTTCATGTTATAAAATGTGACATTTGGCCTTGACTTTGCTTTTGGTAATGGTATTATAGGTACAAGATTTAGGAGGTGAACAATGCGAGAGAAGGAACTACGGCGCTCAATGTCAGTTCTGCCGATTGGAACTGTAATGAAGCTGACTGACTTGACAGCCAGGCAAATCAGGTATTATGAACAACAGGAATTGATCAAGCCCCTCCGTAATGAAGGGAATCGACGAATGTATTCATTGAATGACGTTGACCGGCTTTTAGAAATTAAAGATTACTTGGATGACGGGCTTAACATTTCCGGCATCAAGGAAGTCTATAAGAAGCAATCCCAGTTGGAAGACGAACGAAAACGCAACCTTGAAAAAGGACTTACCGACAGTGATGTCAGAAAAATTCTTCAAGATGAGTTTTTGAACATTGGTGGACTGAAGCCGCCTTCTTCGTCATTTGATGATCCGAATAGTTTGAACAAATTAAATCACTGATAGGAGCGTTATATAGATGGCCACAAAACATGATTACTCAAAAGATGATATTCGTAGCATGGTAAAAGATGAGGACGTCAAATTTTTACGTTTGATGTTCACGGATTTGTTTGGCACGATCAAGAACGTTGAAGTTCCAATCACACAATTGGACAAACTGCTTGATAACAAATTAATGTTTGACGGCTCTTCAATTGAAGGCTTCGTTCGAATTGAAGAAAGTGATATGTACCTTTACCCTGACCTTTCAACATGGATGATCTTCCCATGGAGTACTGATCGTGGCAAGATTGCTCGGGTTATCTGCCAAGTTTACCGTCCAAATGGCGAACCTTACGCAGCCGATCCTCGTAACAACCTGATCCGAGTACTTGGTGACATGAAGAAGGCCGGCTTCACATCATTCAATATTGGGCCTGAACCAGAATTCTTCTTATTCAAGATGGATGAAAACGGCGAACCAACTTTACATCTGAATGATAAGGGAAGTTACTTCGATATGGCACCAATGGATCTCGGCGAAAATTGTCGACGTGAAATTGTTTTGACCCTTGAAGAAATGGGCTTCGATGTTGAAGCTGCCCATCATGAGGTTGCTCCTGGCCAACATGAAATTGACTTTAAGTACGCTGACGCATTGGCAGCTGCCGATAACATTCAAACATTTAAGCTGGTTGTTAAGACCGTTGCACGTAAGTATGGTCTATACGCAACCTTCATGCCAAAGCCATTAAGCGGCATCAATGGTTCCGGAATGCATTTGAACATGTCGTTGTTTGACGATAAGGGTAACACCTTCTACGACAAGAACGGTGAATTGGAAATCTCTCAAGAAGCTTACTACTTCCTTGGCGGCTTGCTGAAGCACGCCCGTTCATTTACAGCTGTATGTAACCCAATTGTTAACTCATACAAGCGTTTGGTTCCAGGCTATGAAGCACCTGTTTACGTTGCTTGGTCAGGCTCAAACCGTTCACCACTCATCCGAATTCCAAGTGCTCGAGGCAACTCGACTCGTTTGGAACTTCGTAGTGTGGATCCAACGGCTAACCCATATCTTGCAATCGCCTGCGTCTTGGAAGCCGGACTTGACGGTCTTCGTAACAAGATCGAACCAGAACACAGTATCGACCGTAACATCTACCGCATGGATGCTGAAGAACGTCAAAAGAGCCACATCACGAATCTGCCTGACACCCTCCATAATGCATTGAAGGACTTATCGGCTGATGAAACGATGAAAAAGGCACTCGGTGAACATCTGTATAACAGCTTTATTGAAGCTAAGAACCTTGAATACGACTCATACCGGACCCAAGTTTCCGGCTGGGAACGTGATCAATACCTCGAAAAATATTAATCATTTAAACTAAATGATTCGCACTTTGATGGGTGTTATTTAAGAAGTATCAAGAAGCTCGCAATCGTGCACTTACAAACGTTGGTGCACGGTTGCGGGCTTCTTTTACTTAATATATCTCATGAAAATTTAATCAAAAACATATAAAATGAGGGTTCCTATTACTTTGGAAATTGAGGAGTGGTACTAATTATGAAAGTCAATTTAATGAGTTTCAAACTAGTGTGTATTGTTGGGTTGGGCGTCATCTTAACCGGTTGCTCAAGTCAAAAAAGTGGGTCGGGAAAATTAGCGGATAAACAGGTCTTTACCACAGCAGTGGATTCAGAGCTGTCGACCGTTGATTTATCCAAGACAACGTCGGTTCAAACGTTTGAGGTCTTAAACAACATCGATGAGGGGCTTTACCGGCTTGGGAAGAATAGTAAGATCGAAAACGCGTTGGCAACCAAGACGGCCATCACAAACGATGGATTAACGTATACATTTACCCTTCGTAAGGGAACCAAGTGGAGTAACGGTGATCCGGTAACTGCAAAAGATTTTGTCTACTCTTGGCAACGGACCGTTAATCCAAAAACGGCATCCCAGTACGGCTACTTATTCTCCGGCATCAAGAACGCGGATGCCATTCAAGCCAACAAGAAGTCATACAAAACGCTGGGTGTCAAAGCAGAAGGCGACTACAAGTTAGTTGTCAACTTGGAGAAGAAAATTCCATACTTTAAACTACTGATGGGATTTCCGTTATTCTTCCCGCAAAATCAAAAAGTTGTTGAAAAGTATGGCAATGATTACGGCACCAAGAGTTCAGACATGGTTTATAACGGCCCGTTTAAGTTGAGTGATTGGAATGGAACCGGGATGACCTGGACGCTTGCCAAAAATTCGGATTACTGGGATAAAAAACACGTCAAACTTGATAAACTTCACTACCAAGTCACCAAAGACCCGTCCACTGGGTATAACCAGTTTAAAACCGGTAAGCTGCAGTACGTTGGCTTATCTGGGGTGTTAGCAAAAAACCTGAAGAACGATAAAAATATGGTAACCCGCGAAGCATCCAGTTGTTATTACCTGGCATTTAACCAAAAGAATCGCTTATTCAAGAACTTGAAAATTCGTCAGGCGATTTCAATGGCCGTCAATCGCGATCAACTAACCAAGAAAATTCTCGGTGACGGTTCATTTAATTCCCAAAGCTTTGTTTCCAAGGGGCTTTCCATTAACCCGAAGACCGGAAAGGACTTCACCGCAACCACTGCCAAGCCGGCGTCGATGACGTATAATCCGACGAAGGCCAAAGCATTATGGAAACAGGGATTAAAGGAACTCGGAATTTCAAAGATGCATTTTACCTTATTGAGTTCAGATGAGTTTGCTCAAAAGCAAGTCAGTGAATACTTGCAGTCACAATTGCAACAGAACCTGCCTGGGTTAACCGTTAGTTTACGGAACATTCCATTCCAAACGCTGCTTTCACGGCAAAAAACGCATAACTATCAGGTGACCATGGCTGATTGGTATGCAGATTTCGCCGACCCAATCACATTCTTGAACATTTTGACGACCAATAACCCAAGTAACGTACCGCAATGGTCAAACAAACAATATGATCGCTTGATCAAAGCGTCATCAACAACCGATGCTGGTAATGCCGAAAAACGGTTTGAAGACATGACCAAAGCGCAAAATATTTTGCTTGAAAATCAAGGGGTTACGCCACTTTATCAATCTGCAAGCAAAAACTTGTTGAGCAGCAAAGTTAAGGGAATTATCTACAATACAGCGGGGGCAACTTACAATTACAAAGACGCGTATGTGGTCAAATAAAAGTTGATTACCTGAGAAAACCACTTTAAAAGAAGTCGATCGTTGTTCGACTTCTTTTTTGGCGTTAGGGTGGAAAACCATGGGATTTTGATGGCCGATTTCTGGAATTTTCAAAACTTTGCGTATTTATGACATGTTTTTGACAAATGTTTGATAAATAATGCGATTAACCCTTTATTTATGAGCGTTTTTCAGATAACATTAAATGTATAAATAAGGGGAAATACGAGGCAATATTATGGACAAAAAAACTGAAAATGATCCATTCAGCCAAACTGATTCGGTGTTATCATCTGCACTTAGCCAGAAAATCACCTATCTTAATGAGCTGAACGAATCAATTAAAAGTGGCAACGATTTAAAAATCTATGAGCTAATGGATCCAAACCGGTTTGCGACTGAGGTTAAGGGCGAAGAACCCAGTGAACCGACACCAAATTATTTTGGCCTGGCTTCAGATTTAAAGGCAGAACTCAGCCATCACTTGAGCAATCAATTAATTGACTACCTAGGGGTTACATATCCATTTTTCTACTACCACGAGTACGATCTTGGCAAATTCAATATTTATTTCGGTAATTGGTGGGATCACCGGATGTTTGGCGAATTGGACGCAATCAACGTCCGCTTCAATTTCGCTGAAGATGAATATGAAACATTGACAAAATCATTTGAGTTGGAAGCTCAAAATAAGCGGGTTAACGATGATCAGATGCGTCAATTGGGGGAACAAAACCAAAAGCTCACTCAATTAATTGAGGATCAAACCAAGCGTGATCAGCAAAAAGAACAAATTAGAAAGCAACTCAAGGAGAATGAAGAAAAATCTCCAATGCCTTGGGAAGCTGGAAAAGTAAAGGAAGAGCATCAACAACTCCAAGATTCTTTGCTGCAGTTAACCCAAATTGACGAGCAGGCTTCAGATGGCCGCGCAGAAATCAAGAAGAATGAAAATCAAATTCTGGCTTTATCAAAAGAAGAGACAATTTATAATTTGGAGAAACAAAATATTCGGGCTTCGTTTGGCAGTTTTGAAGCGTTTATTGATAATAACAATCATCTATACGCCAAATATCTACAGAGCTTGAGCAAAGAAACGCAGGTGAGTGACGGTGAGTAACGATATAAATGAAGCACCCAAAAAAGTGTTAACAACAACTGAATTACTCTCAACATACACGGATGCCATTCAAGCCGGTTTGGATAACGGAACGCATTACGTGGCAGCATTTAAGCAGCTTAACAAAACGACCGATACCAACGAATTGTTGGACGCGGCTTTGAAATTGACTAATTTTCATTTAAATACCGACTATGTTGAATTTCCACACCAGTTCTCGGATGAAGATGTCCAGTTAATCTTTTTCGAGCGATTATTAAAATTGTCTGATAACAACGATAGCTTGGCCATTAGTAATTCTGAACACGTACAAAAACTCTTGTGCAAGTTTGCTTCGTTGGGTGACAACACATTTACGTTCACGAAGTCAACGAAAAACGAATCAGGGTTCTTTTTCGGTCCAACGGCACATAATCGGCCCCTGTTTTACTTAAATCTGAAGACCAAAGAGTTCATGTTTCACGGATCTGCATTGATTGACTACTTTGTCGTCGATTTGGAAGGGCTTGACATCTCAGCGCTCAAAGACGCTTTATCCGTCATGATGCAGGCTGCAGAGGCCTTGAAGGAAAACTTTGGCTTTAAGATTGATTTCAATGTTTTGGATGGAATCAACGGCGAATTTTATGAATTTGCTGCCGGGGAAGTGCCAGAATCCATTTTGGATGAACTATTTGTCAAATCAGCCGACAATAATTACATTTTGATGTCGGGTGAAAGGGGTGGCGCCAATTTGACACTGGATAATCAGACTAAATTAAGCGTCTATAACGCTGGTGACAGTGATCGTCCAAAATGGGGCGCAACCATTCATGATGAAGATCAAAAGGAAAGCTGGCTGTACTTATTGCTGGACTATCCGTTCATCAAAGACTGGTATCTCGACAATAAAAAGCAGCTAGAGATTCTCTCAAACAAGTTTATTTTTGGATAGGAGCTAACTAATGGATTTACAAGCGTTGATCGCATCGTCTGTCTATCTTAACCGTGAAATTGAAGCTAAAAAGCAGCTTCATTGGTCCAATGACGGACGGGTTAAGAATGCTTTTGTTGCCCTGGATGTGGAATTGGCCGAGATGGCTAACACGTCAGAATGGTTCAAGGTTTGGAAAGTTCATCGTGGCAAGCAGGATCCCGATAAAACGCCAAGGCAGACATTACTTTATGAATATGTGGATGCGATGGACTTTTATCTCCTGATTTCCAACTTAAAAAACTGGAACCATTTTGTTCTTAAGTCTCAAGATGATATCGAAAAAATTAAGCAGTCCAAAGAGGAAAACAACTTGGATAAGCAGTATCTTGCGATGAAGCGAATGCTGTTTGATGCTTATTTCAATCACAGCGGCGACAGCTTCAACCACTCATGGCGGCTGTTCTTGAAATTTGGTTTAGTGGATTTTGGCTACACCGAAGATGAAATCGAGACCGCATTTAATGATAAAAATCACATTAATCAAAATCGGCAAGAAAACGATTATTAGGTAGATTGATAAAAAAGTTCCGGGACTGTGATTGGTCTCGGAACTTTTTATGTAACCTGCGATGAAAATATTTTTCTAATCTCGTTGACCACTTTTTGATCCAATTTTTGGAAAAGATAGTGGACAACAGAAGATTAGGAAAATTTTTCGATCAACCAAAAATGCCACCAACCCCTTATTTGACTAAGGATTGGTGGCATCATCTCTAGCAGGCTTGAAGTTGCCTAAAATTCTCTAGTTTTTTCTAAACTGAAACATGAAAGTTAATAATCGCATGCCTTTGGCGTAATTATCAGCTTTTAAATTTCAGATATAGTTTTAAAATCTTGGTGTATAGTCTCACAAGGACTATAATAAAAAGGGAATGTTACTATGGAGGAACATATTAAGACTGTAAGAATAACGATTCTAGGAATACTTTTAAATATTCTCAAATCATAGAGCTAATTCAAATAGTGGATTATTAATTTTATTTTTGATCATGATTATATTAAAGTAAAGTGAGGGAGAAGAGTCATGAGAAAACCTACTAAAGTCATACTTGCTACATTATTATTTGGGTTAATTGTCGGATTATCAGGCACTACTGCGTCAGGCACAAAATTGAAGGTACCTGACGGTAAGGATATCGTCCCTGATGGTGTAACTGTTGTTTCGCAAACTACTGTCGTAGGAAAAGCTGTTAAAAAGAAACCTGCTACAAAGAAGCCTATCCCGAAGAATAACAAAAATGTCCACAAGCCTAAAAAAGTATCTTAGGAAACACAATCTAAATAACTACCTAAATAACTACAAACAAAGCGATTAAAGTTTTGCAAAAAAGATTATAAGTACGATGTGTTCCAACGAGAAAATATTGAAACTTTAAAATGGCCATCTAAGCGACTTAGCATCTATTTAACCATGCGCGGATAAAATTGATCAAATACCCCAAAATTACGTTTAAAGATATTTATCTCTTAGTACGATATGAGGAGATCGTTGGGTACTTTGCTCTCGTGAAGGGGGTAGAACAAAGATCCCAGTTAACG
>NZ_JAXGWW010000031.1:0-16020 GCF_040773105.1 Lentilactobacillus sp. | reverse complement strand
ATTTCATCGCTGAGCTTTTTTCGTGCGCCGGAGTCTTCTGTTGTTTGTGTTAGCGGTGTACTAATATTTGGAGAAAACGTGCTCCCCAAGCCAGCTTTCTCCGCTTAGTCCAACAACAGACTTCAACGCGTACCGCGTTAAAGTCTGTTGTTACACTAATGCTCAAAAGCTAACCGGCTTGGTACGCACTCTGGATTTTATCCCCTTGCCTTTTCAGGATGTCCCTGAAGGTAGATAACGTGGGTATTCAAGAATTCTTCGATGCCGTGGCGACCATCGTCTCCACCAATTCCTGATTCTTTCCAACCTGAGTGTGAACCATTCATTGCTTCAAAGTTGAATCGGTTGATGTAGGTTTCACCATCTTCGAGTTCATTGGCAGCACGCATTGCGTTGTCCAAATTCTCTGTGAAGATTGATGAAGTCAAACCGAAGTCCGAATCATTTGCCATTTCAATTGCGTCATCCAAAGTCTTGAAGGTCAATACTGGAAGTACTGGGCCAAAGATTTCGTCTTGAACAATTTCTGAGTCTTGCTTGACGTTGGTAATAACAGTTGGTTCGTAGTAGAAGCCGTTTTCGATGTTCAACTTGTGACCACCAGCGGTGATCTTGCCGCCTGCTTTGACAGCCCGGTCAACCATTCCAGCAACCTTGTCCAAAGCTTCTTGGTTAATCAGTGGACCCATGCCGATGTTGTCGTCTTTCATAACGTTTCCGACAGTGATCTTGGACATTTTGTCTGACAACTTCTTGATGAATTCATCGGCAACATCTTCTTGAACGTAAACCCGTTCACAGTTGTTGCAAAGTTGACCATTGTTATCGACACGTGAGTCAATAATTGATTGAACAGCCAAATCAATGTCAGCATCCTTGCAGACAATGGCTGGTGCTTTACCACCCAATTCAAGTGAAACCTTTGCCATATGAGTTGCGGCACCGGCCATCACACGCTTACCTGAATCAACAGAACCAGTCAAGCTGATAATGCCAACCTTCTTGTTTTTGGTGAGCTCGTCACCAACAACTGATCCACGACCAGAGATGATGTTCACAACACCCTTTGGAATGCCAACTTTTTCACAGATCTTCGCAAATTCAAGACCCAAGTTTGGTGTGTCTGAAGATGGCTTCATCACGATGGTGTTACCAGTTACCAAAGCTGGACCCATTTTACGGGCAATTAAGAAGAATGGGAAGTTCCATGGTAAGATTCCGGCAGCAACACCAATTGGTTGTTTGGCAATCATGATGTTTTCGTTCTTGTTGTCAGATTGAAGAATTTCACCTTCGTATGTCCGAGCAGCACTTGCCATGTAGTCAAAGTAATCAGCTGAAAACATGATTTCAGTGGTTGCTAATGACTTGATCTTGCCCTGTTCTTCTTGAAGCATTTCAACCAAGTGATCCTTTTCGTTACGAACTTCAGTTGCGACGTCGTGCAAATATTGGCCACGGGTTGCAGCTGGAACTTTCTTCCATGATTTTTGAGCTTCATAAGCAGCATCGATAGCTTCTTGAGCTTCTTCACGGGTTGCGGCAGGGACCGTTGAAATCTTTTCACCAGTTGATGGGTTTAAAACCGTAATTTCGTTACCTGACTTTGAATCCATAAACTTTCCGTTAATGTACATTTGATAATGTTTTAATGCAACAGCATTTTGTGCCATAATAATTGCTCCCCTTCATTTTTACCTGTCGAAACAGTGTAATTGAACGCCATGTGGCAGGAACAAATATTTGATTTTTTAGATGAAACTTTGGTGCGTTCGTTTAATGAAAACTGTTTAAACGTTATTTTCCTGGCTTGTAGTCTTCGTCAATGATCAAGACAGGTTTGATCGTCTTTCCGCTAACTGAATCAGCATTTGCTTGATTAATGTCATCAAACTTGTAGAACTTTTCAGTCTTGTCGAAGTCAAACAATCCTAATTTGTAGAATCTGATCAAACGTGGAATGTCAACTTGTGGAATTGAATCGCCCATGTTGACACCAACGACTTTACGATCGCTGACACAAAGATCGTTCCATGTATCCAAATCGACGTGTTGATCGGTAACTGCAATCGTTGCGGTCGTTCCGCCTTGAGCCAAGGCCTTGATTGATGCTTCCATAACGGATGTGACACCAGTCGTATCAACCGCGTAGTCCACTCCATAACCATCAGTCAAATCTTGGATTGCTTTAACCGGATCTTCATCCTTACTGTTAATCGCATCAGTAGCACCTAACTCCTTGGCCAACTTCAAACGGTCAGGGACGATATCTACGGCAATAACGCGGGTGCATCCAGAGATTCGACCAGCCATCATAGCGGCGAGGCCAACAGCTCCAGTCCCAAAGACAGCAATGGTTGAACCCGGTTCCGGCTTCAATGTGTTAAAGACAGTGCCACTACCAGTGACATAACCACAGCCGAGAGGTCCAAGTTGACGCAAATCCAAATCCTTGGGTACCTTAACGGCATTTCGTTCACGAACAACGGTTGTCGTGGTGAATGATGATTGATCAAACATATCGGCAACTTGGTGGCCGTTTTCGGTGAAGTGAGCACTGCCGTCAGGACGAACACCTGACAAGTTGTTGGCTGCGTAATTCAAGCACTGAGGTGGAATTCCCTTCAAACAGTTGATACAGTTGCCACATCCATAAAATGAAAGAACAACGTGATCACCTGGTTTGAAATCTTTAACTTCGGATCCAACTTTTTCAACGATTCCTGATCCTTCGTGACCAAGAACAATTGGATAACCAATTTCGGCGGTTCCTTTACGTAATGCTTCGTCAGAATGGCAAATGCCACTCGCAACCATATGAACTTGTAAGTCGTCTGGTTGCATATCTGCTAATTCGACGTCATCTTTAATTTCAAAATCTCCGCCTTTTTTGTTAACAACAGCTGCTTTGATTCGCATAATCACATCTCCAACTATTTATTTTGTTAATTAGTGAGCAATCATAATTAATTGAAAAGCAAATGATTAATTCGAACTCCGTGGGAATTCTATGTGAAAGAATCATTTGCTTTTTTCAACTAACAACCGCTTACAATGCTTATTATAGGCAGATGAAAATTAATTACAATAGTTGTTTTTGATTTTATTTGTGAAACACAATCATAAAATGATGAAACCCATACTCTGCCTTTCACTTTCATAATCTCAAAAAAGTTCAAGATTGTGAAACGTTTCGTATAAAATTATTGCCATTCCCCCTGTGTCGGGTTATTCAACAGGCGAACTCGCAACATCCCTTCAATTTGATCGAGTTCACTAAGCAGTTTTTGCTTCCGCTCTTTAGAAACGGTGGATAAATCCGTATTCACGATTGTATACCCATAGCCGTCCTGGGTATTTCCCATCATTTCTTGAACCGGCAAATCATAGCTGTTCAAAATATTGGCGACGTCAACCCACATATTGTCCCGAGCGTGAAAGAAGAACGTCAGCCGCTGATTACTCATGAATGGCAAATCAACTCTGGGGAAATTGATTGAATTCCGGACCGTTCCATACTCCAAGAAATCCAGTAAATTTTGGAGGATCAAATTGGCGGAATGAGTCAGTGCTTCAATCGTATTGCCACCAAGGTGAGGCAGCAGGGTAATCTTTGGATGGTCCTGTAAAATTGTCTTGGGAAAATCAGATACATACCCGGCAAACTCATTGTGGTTCAACGCTGAGACAACCGCCTGATTATCAACAATGTCGCCCCGACCAAAGTTCAGCAAGTAAGCAGTATCCTTCATCGTTTCAAATTGTTTCGTTGACAGTAAGCCGCGGGTATCATCGGTTAATGGCAGTAAAACAACCACAAAGTCCGCTTGTTCCAAAACTTCGTCAATGGTGTCCAACTGTTGAACGTGGCGGAGGTTCTTAAAACTCCGGTTATAGCCAATCACCTGCATCCCCATGTGATAACAGGCGTCCGCCAACCGTTGGCCAATAGTTCCCAAGCCAAGGATTCCTAATGTCCGGCCATAAAGTTCCTCGCCAATAAAATCTACCCGTTTGGCTTCTGCGGCTTCTTGGAGATCTTCGTCCGGTCCAACGCGCAATTGTTTCATCATTTCAACAGCCCCGTTTAATGGGCGCAAACATCTGAACAAATTTTGAATGATTAACTCTTTGACCGCGTTGGCATTGACGCCGGGCGTGTTGAAAACCGCCGTTCCATTGGCTGTCGCAGCCTCAACGTTAATGGTATTGGTCCCGGTTCCGGACCGGGCAATCAATAACAATCGCTTTGAAATCAAGCGGTCATCGACTTTGGAACTTCGAACCAGAATCGCATCCGGTGTATCGGTATTGGAGGTGCGAAAGACATCCCCGGCAAAATCGGTTAGATCAAACCGATCAATTGTTTTTACTTCAAACATTTGTAAGCTCCTTTTAACTAAAATGGTCAAAAAAATATTATAATGGTTCTTAGAAAATTATTTTTGAGAAAGAGGTTGGTCGTATGCACATTGATTTCGTCAAACTATCAAAGGATAAACCAACGATTGGAAAAATGACTCAAACCAAGAATACTACATTCGGGGAATGGGTGGAAATAGGAAGCAGCAATTTAATCGATAATAGTTCAGTTGGTGACTATACTTACACAGGCCAGTACTGTTTCATTCAAAATAGTGACCTCAAGAAATTCATCAGTATGGCGGCGATGATTCGTATTGGGCCGACCAATCATCCTTATGATCGCCCCGCGCAACATATTTTTGCTTATAATGGCGGCGCTTATGGCTTTGGTCATCCGGACACCGAATTTTTGGAAAAGCGGACACACTTGCGGACAACCATTGGCAACGACGTTTGGATTGGCCACGGCGTCATTATTCAAGCTGGCGTGACAGTTGGTGACGGCGCCGTCATCGGCTCGGGTGCCGTGGTCACAAAAGACGTGGAACCATACACCATTGTTGGGGGGATTCCCGCCAAACCGATCAAGGATCGCTTCCCTGACGAAGTAAAGGCCGATCTGGAAAAGATCGCCTGGTGGAATTGGTCGAGAGAAGATTTAGAGAAATACTATCTTGATTTCAGATTACCAATTAAGGAATTTATCAATAAGCACCTCCCCAATGAAGCATAATTTATCACTTACTTGTCCGCAACCGCTAAATCTTTGCTATAATTAGTTGGTATATTAGCATGGATACGCATTGGAGGAACAAGAAGAATGTCTGAAGAAAAGACGAAGTCGTGTGTGATGTGTGGCAAAACCATTCCTGCCTACTCAAACTTTTGCCCTTATTGTGGCGCAAAGCAACCATGGCTTGATGAAGATGAGGTTAATAATCAAGACGTCAAGCGGATTTTAAAGTGGTACCAAAAGCCGGTTGGTAAGTTTATCTCGTTAGTGGTTGCTGGTTTGGTCATTTATTTTGTCGGCAGTCTGTTTACCTTACAGGACGGTCCGGGACACAAGACAGTTGCCAGGGAGCTGAATCAGTACTTGTTTAACGCCCAGGACAAGACACCTTATGGCAAGAAGCCATCCGTGAAAGCGGACAAGAAAAAAGGCGTGACCATTAAGATCAGCTCAGACAGTAAGGCCGTCAAGGATCTAAAAGCCGGCAAACCTGCAAAGTGGGATTATTTGGTCAACCGCTCACGTGATCGCTCCAAAGCGTTTCATAAAGTCTACGCCAACCCGGAGTACGCCAAGTTCAAGGTTGTCGATAAGCATGACAAGAAAAAAGTCTTACTAAAGATAGATAGTGGCACCGTTAAGTACAATATTGCAGATAAGTATAAAAAGTGAGAGAGTGCGCAGCGAACCGGGTAACTTCCAAGCATTAATTTGATAACTGGTTTTGACGCTGAACTCGCGTCGAAACCAGTTATCGGATTAAGCGGAGGAAGTTGGTTCGTGAAGCACGTTTGGTGCGACAAAACCCGGTTAGACTCCGGAGCACAAGCTGAAAGGCTCGGTGATGAACGGTTAGTTCGTCGCTGAGCCTTTTAGCTTGTGTAGTAGGAGTTTGGGTCGTCAGAGCACGTTTAGAGTGCTGGACAGAGCGAATAGTAACCGGAGCCTAAGCCAACTTTCGGGGGAATCGAGTTTGATTTCGCCGAAAGTTGGCTTAGGTGCAGGTTACTGCTCTGGGAAGCACGTTTCCACTAGGTAACAGCCCCCCAAAGTCACACTTATAACAAGATAAAACCACTAAAGCAGTTAAAAGGCGCAAAAGACACTGTGACCCCAGAATTCAAGCCCAGCAATCGCTTATTTCTGGTTTGGGAATAATTAGTTGCTGGGCTTAAATGGCCGAGATAGCCGACTGCCAAGTATGCTAAGCAGGCTTTCAGCCGGCCGTCGTCATACGTTTTAGCTTGTTCATATGGAATGACTAAAAAAAGGTTGAGTCAAAAGTTCACACTTTTGACTCAGCCTATTTTTTTTGACATCATTTCGCAATGACGATTTCGGGATGATCTGCGGTTAACGTTTGAAGTTCGCCTTCCACGCCAAAATAGTCTTTGCATAGGCGTTGAATTTCTCGAATCGCAATCTCCGCACGTTCTGCCTGTTCTTTCGTAATGGATTCAATATCGATAATTGGATTCGTCGTGTCTTCAGTCAACTCGGTCCGTTGATTTTCGCGCCAGTTAAAGCAGCGGCAGACTGCGCCTTCATCGTCCATGTAGCAAATTTCTCCCGGCAATGCTGGCATATCTTCAGTTTCACCATATGGCAAGAACGATTCGCCACCCTTGGCCTCACCCAAGTGCATATCGCCAACAATGGCGTCCACGTTTTCTCCGCCAACAGAAACTCCGTATTTTAATGATTGACTATTATAAATATCAACCAGCGGTGCGATTGGCGAAAATATTTTGCCGTGGCTGACCCGTTTTAAGAGGGCTTCAATCGTCGAGCGGGCTCCCTTTTTGGTCTTAAACTTGCGGAATGCTTCCCGCCATTCAGCGACAACCGGGTTATCGCGGAACGGTTCTACGGTAATAAATTGTTCAGCTGCAGCCGTGCCTTCATCCAATAACTTCTGAAAATAAGGATCGTCTTTTTCATTAACATGGTTATCAATGCCATGAAGTGTCATAACGTTAATCTGAATTTCAGGAAACAGCTCAATTGTTTTTGGATCCAAAATAAATTTTTTCATGAATATCCTCCAATATTTATAATGTCTTTGTCATGATCAAATCCCGTTGGCGGCTTTCTCCAAGGGTAAACACGTGATCTCCGGTCTGCTTAAACCCAAAGTGTTTATACATCCCCTGAGCGGGTAAATTATATTCCCATACGCCTAGCCAAACGGTGCTGCTATGATGCTGGCGGGCGAGTTCAAGTGCCTTGGTCATCAGTTGTGAGCCAATGTGGCGACGCTTGAACTGAGTCAGGACATAGATTCGCTGAATTTCAAATGCGTTTTTCCCCATTTCTTCGGTTTGAGAGTCGCCCACGTTCACCTTGAGATAAGCTGCAAGTTGGTCATCATCGTAAGCAAAGTAAAACTCAGAGTTTGGATCCTGCAGCTCTTGTTTAAGCTGAGCTTGACTATATGATTCGTCTAAGTAATTTGCTAAATCTTCTGGAGAATTTTCTGATCCAAAGGTATCCGCAAAAGTTTCTCGGCTAATTGCCTGCAAAGCTGGAATATCTGCTAACGTACATTTTCTAATCGTAATTGTCACTGTAATCTCCTTAATAAGTTCGCCGATTGCCCTTCTTAACATAGTGCCAGTCTTCATCGATGTTGTCGCTGACTTTTTCCAATAAGCGTTCAAGTTCATCAGCTTCGTCCGTTGAAAGCGACTTTAAAGCGACTTGATTGGAATAAACATTCTCCCGCAAAATATTGGGATACGTTCTGCGCGCTTTTTCAGTCGGGTAAATTCGGCGGATTTTTTTATTAGCCGTATCGGCTCTTTTGGTTACAAAGCCCTTTTCTTCAAGCTTCTTAATTGCCCGCGCGGCGGTTGTTCGATCAACCTTAATCAATTCAGCCAACTGGTCTTGAAAAATCCCCGGGTTCTCACAGATTCGAACCAAGTAAAGGTGCTGGCCCTTGGTTAAATCAAATTGCTTAAATTCAACGTTGGCAATTGAATCCAGGGCTCGGGCAATGATCCCGATCGGACGTAAAATTTCGGCCACAAACGTCGCCTCCTATCAATGACTATTATTTTAAAACATTATTGTTGTAAATGCAACAATATATTTGGCTTGTCGTAAATAAAAAGGTTCAACGATCAATGACGTTGAACCCCATTCATGAGCATATTTAAGCAACTTTTGGCACCCTTTTGATTCGACGAACAATATACTTTCGCAGTTCTTCAATCAAGAAGATCGGCACCGGAATACAGAACAGGAAGATCCATTCTGATAAGTTTAGTGGTCCAGTGTTAAAGACGCCTTGTAGGAACGGCACGTACATTAACAACGCAATCAACACAACTTCAACCACAATCCCCGTGAGGATTCGATGATTACTGAAAAGTCCAATTGAAAAGACTGACGAGATTTGGGTTCGACAGTTCATGGCAGCTGCAATCTGTGAGAAGACAATCGCCCCCAACGTAATCGTCGTCGCTTCCGCATAGACCATGCCGGAGCCTGCGAGTGGCACATTTGGCCAACCATTGACGTGGTTGACGTAGAAGTACGCCGCAGTCGACACAACAGACGCAATCAAGCCATACCAGCCGAAGGCCTTCCAGATAATCGACCGGTTTAGCAGATGACTGTTTAACGGCCGTGGTGGCTGGTCCATAATGCCCGGCTCTGCTTTTTCGGTTCCCAGCCCTAAAGCCGGCAGCAGGTCAGTTCCTAAGTCAACGGTCAAAATCTGCATAACCGTCAGCGGCAGCGGCACCAGGCCACGAGTGACCAGGAAAATAACCGACGGTGCGGCTTCCGGCACGTTACTGGTCAATATATATAGAAGAAACTTTTGTAAGTTACTGTAAACCGTCCGCCCTTCTTCAATTGCACTGACAATTGAAGCAAAGTTATCGTCGGTCAAAATCATATCGGCGGCATCCTTGGCAACGTCGGTTCCAGTGACCCCCATCGCGATACCGATATCAGCCCGTTTTAAGGCTGGGGCATCGTTGACACCATCGCCGGTTGACGCCACGACATCGCCATTTTTTTGACACATCGATACAATTCTAAATTTATGCTCAGGGGCAACTCGAGCAAAGATGACCTCACCTTTGACCGCCTGTTGAAGGTCGTCATCAGACATTTTGTCGAGTTCATCACCAGAAATCACGCGGGCTTTATCCGACGTAATCCCAATTCGAGTTGCAATACTTTTGGCAGTGATGGGGCTGTCGCCGGTAACCATGATAATTCGAATGCTGGCCCGTTTACAATTTTTAACCGCATCAAAGATTTCTGGCCGTGGTGGATCTGACATCATCGTCAAACCGACAAATATCATGTGCGTTTCGGCACTTTGAATGGTGCAGCTCTCAAGTGATTTGTGGGCCAGCGGATCGTCTCCGTCGACAATTCGGTAGGAAAACGCCAACGTCCGCAACCCTTGTTTGGAATAGGTTTCGTTAGCCTGATTGATTGTGGCCCGGTCCTGATCAGTGATCGGCCTTACTTGACCATTATCCAAAATTCGGTCACAAATAGCCAATTCACTGCCCAACGCCCCTTTGGTATTAATAAATAACTGACCGGAAGGATCCTTGGTAATGACCGTCATCAATTTCCGATCGGAATCAAATGGCAGTTCCTTTAGCCGTGGATAAGCCTTCCGTTCATCCTTGGCATCAATCCCGGCTTTCCTTGAAAGAATGACTAACCCGGCTTCAGTTGGCGTTCCCAGTATTTTGGACTTTTCGCCAGCTTTGCCCTCCGTAACCTCGGTGTCATTATTAATAGTAGCGTTAATCAGCAGCTTGTTTAAATCAGGCTCGTTGGCTAAATCAACGTCTTTTCCATTCAATTGAATTTTGCCGTTGGTCAGATAACCGGTTCCTGTGACATCATATTCTTTCCCGGGCAGCCAGATGTGGTTAATCGTCATCTGATTTTGGGTTAAGGTTCCCGTCTTATCTGAACAAATCACCGTCGTTTGGCCCAGCGTTTCAACACTGCTTAAATTTTTCAGCAAGGCATGCTTTTTAGCCATTCGCTGGGTTCCCTGAGCCAAAGACAACGTCACAGTTGGTAGTAAGCCTTCGGGAATGAAGGCAACGATCATCCCTAAAGCAAAGATGAATGATTTGGCAATCGGATACTTCACAAAGAAGATCGCCAACAGGAAGAACGCCACCCCGATGCCGATCGCAATAATTGTCAGCTGACGGGTTAAATGATTCAACTCACGTTCCAGCGGATAAATCGTCTTTTTCTGTGATTGGGTCAACGTTGCAATTCGGCCGAATTCCGTATCCATCCCCGTTGCCAAGGCTAATGCCGTTGCCGTCCCGCTTGTTGAGA
The DNA here is from genome assembly GCF_040773105.1 of Lentilactobacillus sp. Classification (NCBI taxonomy): domain Bacteria; kingdom Bacillati; phylum Bacillota; class Bacilli; order Lactobacillales; family Lactobacillaceae; genus Lentilactobacillus; species Lentilactobacillus sp. The sequence goes on along the minus strand of NZ_JAXGWW010000031.1, from coordinate 5,585 downwards.
CTGTTCCGGCAAAGACGATGTTTTGCTGGGCAAACTCGCCGTCACCATGATGATAGTCGGCCTTTTTTTCGACTGGCACAGATTCACCGGTCAAAGACGACTCGTCAATCTGTAGATTGGATGTGTTAAACACGCGGGCATCAGCCGGAATCGAATCACCGGCCTGAATATCGAACACATCTCCTGGAACCAACTGCTCGACTTGAATCTGCTGCGACTTTCCGTCTCGGCGAACCTTTACATACGACGGCAGCATTTTCTTCAAGGAATCGGTCGCCTTTTGAGCCGCATGCTGTTGCCAATATGAAAAACAACCGTTAATCACGTTAACCGCCCAAATTGCGATTCCCAGTTCCATCATGCCGGCAAACATCGCAATGATACCGGATACCCACAGCAGAATCGCCATCAGTGACGTAAAATTGGCTAGAAATACCAGAATTTCAGAACGCTTTTTCCCTTGTTGGATGGTATTTGGCCCATACTTTTGTAGTCGCTTCTCGGCTTCAGCGCCAGATAGCCCCTCGTTTCCAGTTTGAAACTGGTTCATTAACGCGGTGGGGTCTGCTTTGGCATAGTCGTCGATGAGCGTCGTCTTATTTTTCTGTATCATTTACTCACCCCAAATTTACCGATAAAATAGTTGTTCCTAACAACTCAATTATATCGCGATTAAAAAATGTGAACGGTTTTAAGGCGTTTAAATCCAAATTATTTGGACTCAAAAACGAAATTAAGACGGCAAGCCGTTTGAACCCATAAATTAAGAGCCCCAATCGATTATCCCTTGGTGTGGAATGATTGATTGAGGCTCCTAAATGGTTGATCACGCGATCAAAAATTGACATTTCTGTCTCTAACTTGAGGTTGGTTCAGATGTAATGAGGAAATTTAATTCAAATTTGAACCGGCAACTGAACGTTCATCCTTGATTCGACTGACGTTTGTTAGCACTTCAGGAGAGAACAGGTTGTCAACCAATGCATCCGGCAACAGATGCTTTGCTTTTACAATTTCTTTGACGGATTTTTTCGTAGAAACGGCTTCTTTAATCAGCGAAGTTGTCTTTTCGTACCCTAACAACGGAGATAGGACAGTCGCAGAAATTGAGGAGTGCTCAACTTCAGAACGGCAGTCATCAACGTTGACCTTAATGCCGCTGACACAGTTTTCAACCAAGGTATCAATTGCCCGGGCCAAATGCTGTTCACTGGTCAGGATACTCTTAAACATGATTGGTTCAAAAGCATTTAATTCCAGCTGTCCGCTCTCGGCCGCCATCGTGACCGTCACGTCATTGCCAATCACTTCAAAAGCGACCTGGTTAACGACCTCAGGGATAATTGGGTTCACTTTGCCGGGCATAATAGACGATCCCGCTGCCTTTTTTGGTAATTGGATTTCATTGAGACCCGCCTGAGGACCACTGGATAACAGTCGTAAGTCGTTTGAAAATTTGGAAAGATCAACGGCCAAGGCCTTCATTGCCCCGGAAAATGTCGTAAAAGCATCGCTGCTCTGAGTGGCATCAACCAAGTCACTGGCACTTACCAAGCTAAGGTGTGAGACTTTATTGAGAACTGGAACAACTGTTTCCTGGTAGGCGGCAGTAGCATTAATACCGGTGCCGATCGCAGTCCCACCAAGGCTTACTTTTGATAATAACTTTTGGGTCCCTTTCAGGCGCTGCAAATCACGTTTAAACATCGACGCATATGCGGAGAAAGATTTCCCAAAAGTTGTTGGAACGGCGTCTTGAAGCTGAGTCCGACCGACCTTAATGGCGGTTGCATATTGATCTGCTTTATCACTCAATGCGTCAACTAAGTCACTCACCGCTGCCGTCAGTGTTGGTAATAGTTTTAACATCGCCATCTTTCCGGCAGTCGGGTATGTATCGTTGGTTGACTGTGACTGGTTAACGTCATCGTTTGGATGAATCTCAACTTTTTCTCGGCCATTTTTTATACTGATCCGCATGGCAAGTTGGGAAACAACCTCATTGACGTTCATGTTGGTCGAAGTGCCGGCACCGCCCTGAATTGCGGGTGTAATGAAGGCATCGTAATCTTTTGAAAACAATAGTTGATTACATGCCGACACAATCAAGTCGCTCTTTTCTTTATCCAGGGTCCCGGCCTTTTCGTTGGCGATGGCAGCCGCCTTTTTGATTTGAAGGTAACTTTGAATAATCGCAGGATCCACTTTTTCATTTGTAATCGGAAAATTATGTTTTGCTCGTAAAGAGTGGATCCCATACAGGACGTTATCAGGTACAAACATTTCACCAATGCAATCTTTTTCAATTCTCATTCTCAATTCCCTCATTTCATGTGATATCTTTTAACATCAACTTACGTTTATTAATATATACCCATTTTTATAAATGTCAACACAAAAGTTGAATTTAAGCGTTTAATCAGATATATACCAATACCTAACGCATGAATGTCAGCAATCAATCTTAGAGAAAAATCGTTTCGGTCAAAAACAGTGATGTCATATAATCTATCATGTAGTTCAGAGCAAACTAAAAGCGGGTCCATAGTTTGGATCCGCTTTTCGAATTGTTAATGACTGCTCAATGTAACGTCATCGGCTTTTACAAATGCAATCCGGTGATTAAACTGGATTTGATAATACCGTTCATTTCCGTGAATCACGTTCTTAGGACTATTGGAATCAAAGTGCGAGTTGAAATAGTCTGCCGTGACTTCCCCACCGTAGACATATTTCTGTCCCGGTTGGATTTGATAAATCGGAGTTGGCGTAATGCCAGTAACTTTATTTTTCTTGAGAATTTGATTACTTGGGTAGGCACTGCCATACACTGAAACAGCTTTATTGCCTTTCGGTGTGACCAGCTTGCCAGTCGCTGAGGTCGAATTAGCGCCATTTGGATTATAGAACCAGGCGTTTTGGCCGCCATAAGTGATTTCCGTCCAGTCCCCACTTTGGCCGATTTGATTAAACTGCTGGCCAAAAACAGCCTTGTCGCCCCAATCATCTTTTTCCGTGGTCCCGGATTGGCCGGATGAGAAGTCTTTATCCGCAATTAAGGAGCTGCTAAAACTTGGTTGTTGATGCAGATAGACGAAGTTCGAGCCGGCCAACGGTAAATTGACGCCAGCGTCTGTCACCTTTTCACCTGAATCCGCCGTCAAATTGTGCTGGCTGTCAGGCGTAATGGTAATGATACTTGAATCTGTACGCCCTTGGCTTTGACGGAGGTTAACCCCCATCAAGCTAAAGTAATGATCCCAGTTCCAGTATGTTCCCGGATCCCAGTGCATTGTCTTTTGAGCTGCGGGTGTCAGTCCCGGAACGTTGTCGTGGCCGATGATGTGCTGTCGGTCCAGTGGAATATCATATTGATTGGCAAGGTATTTAACCAACGCTGCTGACGAGCGGTACATATTCTCGGTGTACCAGAAGCCGCCAACCGTCGCATAGCCTTCATGCTCAATGCCAATTGAATGCGAGTTAATGTACCAATTTCCGGCATGCCAAGCAACGTTTTGCGGCCGGACCATCTCAGCGACAGTTCCTTCGACTGAACTCACGACATAGTTTGCCGTGGTATAAGTCGGCGTTGAGAATAAATCCAGTGCTTCTTGAAAGCTGGTTTCGGTGTTATGAATCACAATGTAGTTAATTTTCATGTCATTGGGCCGATCCGCCAGATCATAGTTTCCGTAATCGCCCTGATCGTCAAATTCTTTATAGAGTGCCGGAATCCATTCAATTGGCAACCCACTCGGGCCGTCAGTTGAAGAGGCTGTAGAATCGGAATTAATCGATTGGTCTTTCAAGTGAACCACCTTCTGCGGGGCAATTGTAATGCCATTTTGACTTTCCCCATCCTTTAGTATTTGATAAACGTTTTCCGCAAAATAATTGGCAGCCACTTTTGAATCCGACTGGCTGTACTTCGCAACCGCAGCGTACCAGGAATTCAGGTTGGCAGTCAAGGACTTCCCAAGGGATTTTTGATAGAACCGTAGTAATGCAGCACCGCCTTGAATGTTGGCCGCGGTATTCGTCTTTAATTGATGAACACTGAGGCCTGTCAATTTAGCCGCTTTTTGAAGGGTATGCAGTGAAGCAGCGTTTGGCGTCTTAACGGCCGCAGAATCAGCGCCACTGGTGGTCAACCCCGTGACATCCGTCAGATGCATGACGCCATAGCCACCGGCAACACTGGGCTTTCCTGAATGGGAATCCCAGCGGCTTTCATTGTAAGAAACCGCCTTTAATAAGGCAACGGGTACCTGATAACGTTTTGCCGCCCGCTGAAACTCATTTTCCATCGCCGCCGTCTTGGCAAACGCGTGAGAACCCTCATTTACCCCCACAATCAAGAACACCAACAATGCTGTTAAAAATAGCCATAACGGCCTTTTTGCAAGCTTCATATCATCACTCCTCTGTATGAATATCCATGAATAAGCATTATATTTACAATAAGAATACAACGAATCAGTGGAAAAATATACGAGAAATGATAAATTATCTCATTTTTATCGCAAATAAAGTTTTATGACCTGAATTGTATGGTGGAAGAACGTCAGTTTCTTTAATGATATTTTAATAAATATCGGCAGACGGCTATTTTTCTCCTCTAAGAGGGTGTATACTTTGTGAATAAATATCGAATTGGGAGGGATTTTTGTGAAACGATTTAGAAATCATCACGATTGGCTGTTATTACTGGGATTGGGCTTGTTATTGTTAACGGCTACTGCCGCCCCTGCAGCGGCTAAAAGCAACTTAACCGTAACCACCAATCTACCACTAACAACATCCGGCAATACCCGAAATTATTTACCCACCGGTACAGCTGACCTTTATTCAAAATTGCCAATCAGCAAAACCACCAAGGTGCAAACTAAAGCCGCTGTCTTAAAAACCCTTAAAAACGCGTCGGATTCCGGTCAAACTTATTTTCGTGGCTATCGTGCCGCCAAATTATCCAACGGCAAATGGTATTTGAAAGTTGTTTCATTTGATAAAACCTACCGCGGCTGGATTTATGCCGGGACGACCGATCCCACCAATGATCCAACTCAAGTCAGTGGCGGCCTTCAAGCTGTTCAAACCTTTAAAGAACAGACCGTTCCTGATTACGTCGCAACGACAACGTTTTATTTCACAACACCCAAGGCCTCAACGCTTACCTATGTCGCACCGGATTATACGGATTATAAAGTTGGCCGAAATTTAAATGCGACAACGGACTTCTATCAAGACCCACTGACCGTCACGAAAGTCGGCAGCAAACAAAATGGCCGCAGCGCCAACCTGACCTATTATTATGTCAATGACGCGGCCCATCCCCAAGTTAACGGTTGGGTCCGGATTAGTGATGTCTCAACTTCTCCAGCAAGTTAACGACATTGAGCTAAAAAAATACGCGTTAATCCAAAAAATAAGCCCAGTAATCAATTATTCCATGTTTTGGAATTTTGATTGCTGGGCTTAAATTCTGGCATCAGCTAAGTGCCTCAGGTTTTAATTAGATCATATAAACCACTATTTGACACACACGATTTAATTTAATTCACCCTTCTCAATAAATTGGTTAT
>NZ_JAXGWW010000030.1:0-16182 GCF_040773105.1 Lentilactobacillus sp. | reverse complement strand
TACTTTCTGCCATGAAAGTACCTCTTTTCACATTTAATTAATCTTTAATTTAATACAATCAAGTATAGCAAATATTTTTTAGAATGGCGATGAGATTTGTACGTCGCCAAACTTTGCACGGTCATAACGAGTTGGCTGAATGAGTCGTCTGTTAGTGGCCACCCTAACGGTTAAAATAAATTCATCTGAAGCGGCCCGAGACCACCAAAGGTTAATCCGAGCATCTCCTTGAGCTGCAGGGCATTATCTGCCGCGTCACCGCCGGAATTATTGTTGAAAATAACGCAAACTTCATCTACTTGGTCATTAAGCGTTTCGACCGTTTGTTTAAATTCGGTGAGTTCGGCTTCGGAATACCGATATAATGTCCGCTTGCTTCGCCACTCACTGGATTGATCGGTCCATCCCGAAACGTTTCGCCCGTGAAGTCTCAGCAACGCCAATTTTGAATTGGTTACGACAGGCTCGAACGGCACCCCGCGATTGGTGGTGTGCGGCTCGTCCACCGCCACCAGTGTGATTCCCAGTTCTTTTAAATAGCCGGCAACATCCCTGGTAATCTCATCCCCATACCAAGTTGAATTGCGAAATTCCACGGCGATTGGATACCCTTGCATTAACAGACTGATGCGGCGGAGATATTCAATGGTCGCGACGCTTCTGGCAAAGTATGGCGGAAACTGAAATAAGACCGCCTTTAATTGGTGAGCCGCCATCAACGGGGCAATCGCGCGTTTGTAGTCGTTAAAGGCAACCAGTCGCTCTTCGTTTCCCACCGGCTCTGAACTACCCTGATCATGCATCGTCATCACCCGGTTGGCTTTCAAAATGAACTGAAAATTCTTCGGAACCTGATGCTGCCAATTTTCGATCACCGTTGACTTGGGAATTGCATAAAACGGCGTGTCCAATTCCACCACCGGAAAGTGGGCACTATATTCTGTGAGTCTGACTTTGCGTTTTACGCCATCAATTAAAGCCGGATGATCGGAAAACGTTGTGAGTCCAATTGTAATCAATCATCCCGCCTCCTCGTTTTAAGCATGAACCTGCAGATCCTTGAAAAAGTCGACCGCATTTTCTTTGATCATTGTAAATGGAAAATTAAAGGTCAATTGTTCTTCGTTTACGGCTAAAACCTTTGCGTTCGCTGAACGATAATCGATCAGGCCGGCAAATGGGTAAACCCGCATTGACGTCCCAACGATAACGAGCAAGTCAGCCCTTGATACAGCGTCAACACTCTTAGAGATTGCGTCCGGATCCAACCCTTCACCGTATAGGACGATATCAGGACGCAAAATTCCGCCGCAGTTTTCGTGGTACATGCTCTTCAGGTAATCCTTGTAGTCGACCTTCTTGCCGCATTTTTGACAATAGACCGTGTATAAGTTGCCGTGAAATTCAATTAGATTTTGAGTCCCGGCCTTTCGATACAAACTGTCAATATTTTGCGTGACAACAACCGCATCTTTTTGGTGGGTAAATGCCGCTTGTTTTTCGTGAATAACGTTTGGTTTGGCGTCCGGATAATACATATTTGACTTTTCATATTGCCAAAAAACTTCTGGCTCATCACGCAAACAGTCCGAACTCAAATAATACTCGGCCGGTTTATCCGACTGGTCATTTGTGTACAGGCCATTCTTGGAACGATAATCAGGAATCCCAGATGCCGTTGACACCCCAGCCCCGGTTAAAAACACAATGTTGTTTGCCTGATCAAATTCAGCTTGAATCTTAGGATCAATCATCGTCTGTCTCCTTTCATGAACTATTTTCGGATAATATATGGCATTTTCAAGTCTTCAAACAACTCGCGAACCGTTTGATCATAAACCTTTTTGAAAAATTCAGGATCGTCTTGATTTCCCTTTGGATTCGCCAAAACAAACGAATTCTGGTCGTCAACCCGGTTAAAGCCAACGTATCCTTTGGTATTGCTTTTAACTTCAACAAGATCCGAGTGGTAAATTTCAAATAATTGCTTGACTTTAAGCCCCAACTGACGTTCCGATAAGACACTTGTCACCGTGGTGAACTCCGTGTTGTGAAGCGCCGGCAATTCCCAATCCTTGAGCTGCTCATCAAAGGCCTTGAAGAGTTTGACAACATTTCTGCGCAAGCTGAAAGGAGAATCCGTTGGCTTTTCAGAAATCACCTGGTACAGCTTTTGAGCGGCGGCAAATGAAACCGGAAAGTCCTTGGCAAATTTGTCGGCAACTTGATCGACATCGTCGCCATAAAAGACGAGTGCGTCAAGCAGGGTTGTCAATCTTAACATCATTTGATCGTCTAATGGATCCGGTTCAGGCTTGATGGTTGCGTATACGCCTTTGAGGTACATGTCCTCAATTTCCTGATTGATCAAGTGGTGCTTGCGCTGTTCGGATACGACCACAAAATGCGAGACAATGTCATAGAGTTCGGTTCCCATCATTTTGAGCTGTTCATCCAAATTGTCATCACCGGTTGTGAGTGAATAAAAGACCTGTGGAAAGCCCCGCAGCACCATCAATAAATGAAGCAGCTCATGAGAAGCCGTGTAGTTCGGTGCACTCAAATCAGCAATTTGGACAATAATATTTTTACCATCCTGAACAGTTTGGGCTTGATCGTGACGGACATATCCGGATTGCAGCTTGCCAATAAAGGTCACCGCAATGTTTCCGGGGAAAAAGTTATTGACCGCGTCAATTAAGCCGTGGACGTCCTTGTTAAGCTCGATATCAATGTTGTTATCCATGTTGTTCTCCTATCTGCGTATCGTCTTTAAAATTTGTTTAACTGCCCGAGAATCGGGGTTCTTAAGTTGTCTTAGCTGATCAATCACTTGCGGCAATTCAAAATCCTGGGCCCCATTTGATAAAGCTAAAGATTTTAACTGCAGGTTCATGTGACCTTTTTGAATTCCCTCTGTTACCAACGCTTTTAGAGCCGCCAAGTTTTGGGCCAGCCCCACCGCGGCAATCAACGCCATTTCTTCTTGGGTGTTATGAATCGCTGCAATTTGCTTATTGATCGCCACCAGCGGTAAAACCTTGTTAGCGCCGCCTACAAAGCCGATTGGAACTGGCAGGTCCATTTGTCCAATCAAGTCTTTATCGCTCATCTGCCACGTGGTGAGGCCCTTATACGCCCCTGTCCGCGCAGCATATGAATGGACCGCACTTTCAACCGCCCGCCAATCGTTACCAAAGGCAATTGTCGCGGCATCAACACCGTTCATAATTCCCTTATTGTGAGTCGTCGCCCGACGGAAGTCCAGTTGAGCCACTTGGCTGGCATCAACGATCCGCTGGCCGACCACTTGTCCGCTCATCGATTGGGTTGCTAACTGTGCAAGTGGCACTTTACCCGAAACATGGACCACTGCTTCATCCGCGTAATTTGTCAAAATCGCCATGGTGATTTCGGCGTTCATTTGGTCTCTGAGCCAGTTAGAAAGTGCCTCCAACATCGTATTGATCATGTTGGCGCCCATCGCCTCACCCGTATCAACCATTAAGTCGATGGACGTAAAGGTTGAATCCAACTGGCGGACCGAGAAACGTTTTGCACCGCCACCATAGCTTAAAATGCTTGGATGGCTGTTATTTGCAATTTCGATCATCTCCGCTTGGTGGTCAGTCACAAACTCATCAAGTTGAGAAAAAGCGCCATTTTTGATGATTATTTGCCCGCCCGTTAGTTGACTGGCAACTTCTGCTTGAATCCCGCCACCGGCCGCTAACAGCCGACTGCCATTACTGGCCGCTGCGATGACCGACGGCTCTTCAGTCACCATCGGCACCAGGTGCGAATGGCCGTTAACCACCACGCCAACCGCAACGCCCTGTGGCAGGCCAAAGTCGGTCACATAATTTTCAATGACCTGACCGGACGGCTGTGAAAACTGCTGCTTGATTAAATCCAATTGGTCCGGTGTCAACCCGGCTTCTTCAACAATCATGTCTAATCTTTTCTGGAATGGTTTCTTATAAAAGTGGTTCCACTTACTGTCCATATTATCACCATCGGTTTTGAATGCACAAAAAGCTGGTTATCTGCCAGCCTTTATGATGTCCCATATTCTTTTTGGATATATTCGGTAATGATGCCTTCACGAACCCCGCTCTCTGAAAACAGCACTTTTTTTGCTTCAATTTTATCCATCAACACAATCAGTGGCAGAAGGCCGCCAACGATGATGTCGGCGCGATCGTGTTCAAGTCCTTGAATCTTGCGACGTCGGTTGACGTTTCCCTTGAGCAAATTCAAATAAGTCCGATTCACTTGTTCAGCGGTCAAATGATAGCCGTGAATGGCATCAATTCGAACCATGTTTTGACGGCGCCGGTTAATTCTTGCCAAGGTTCGGTTCGCACCCCCCAGCAGGACCAGGGGCTGATGAGTAGCCCGGGCCAACCAGTCAATCTTTGAATAAATTTTACGGATGTTAAATTGCGCGTTAAATAAATTGGCTCCAGTGATATTGTCGTTCAAATGATAGCGCTCGGTAATATTAACCGCCCCAATTGGAATACTGGTCAAATTGGCACTTTCGCCATTGCTCACCCGAATGAGTTCACAACTGGCACCGCCAATATCCAAAATGAGACAATTTTTGATTCCCAGACGATTGATAACACCCAGATAATCGTAATAGGCTTCTTGACTTCCGGTCAGCACTTTCAGGGAAATCCCAATTCGACTCTTAACGGCCTGCAGAAATTGAGCTTGATTTTTAGCCTGCCGAACAGCTGCAGTCGCAATCCCAATCACCCGTTTGTCCTGATACTGAGAATAAATCTGCTTAAAGTCAGCTAATGATTCAATGGTCCGTTCCATGGCGGCGGGCTGTAAAATCTTGCCGCGCCCCATCCCTTCAGACAACCGACTGTCACTTTTAATCCGTTTAATCTCGCGGTAAGATCCGTCTGCTGAAATCTGATTGATTGCCATTCTGACTGAATTGGAACCAATATCCAAAATTACAAGGTTTTCCATCCCTGCCACCCTTTCTGGACATATTAGTCAAAATAGTTAATGCCAATGGCGTCCCGAACTTCTTTAAGAGTTTGATTAGCCACTTTATTAGCGGATTCGCTGCCCTTTTTAAGAATGTCGTAAACTCCCTGTTCGTCTTCAGCGTATTGGTTGCGACGTTCCCGAATCGGCTTTAATTCAGCTTGAAGGACGTCGTTTAAGTAACGTTTAATCTTGACGTCGCCCAAACCACCGTGACCGTATTGTTCCTTTAGTTCTTGGACCTTCTGCTTATCCGGATCAAAAATGTCCAAATAAGTGAAGACAGTGTTGCCCTCGACTTGCCCAGGATCTTCGACGTGAATATGGTTGGGGTCCGTATACATCGACATGACTTTCTTTTGAATCGTGTCTTCATCGTCTGACAGATAAATGGCATTGCCCAGCGATTTGCTCATCTTGGCGTTCCCATCAAGTCCAGGAATTCTTCCCATTCCCTTTGGTGGGAAATAGCCTTCGGGTTCAACCAAAATATCATCGTGATACACGGAATTAAATGTCCGCACGATTTCTCGGGTCTGTTCCAGCATTGGTTCCTGGTCATCCCCCACCGGAACGGTTGTTGCTTTAAAGGCGGTGATATCAGCAGCTTGGCTGATCGGATACATCGCAAAACCAACTGGAACACTTTGGCCAAAGGCTTTTTGCTTAATTTCGTTCTTAACGGTTGGATTACGGTTCAACCGGGAAACTGTCACCAAATTCGAATAGTGCTGGGTTAATTCTGGCAGCGCCGGAATCTGCGACTGCACCAAAATGGTCGACTTTTCGGGATCAATGCCAACAGCCAAGTAATCCAAAGCAACTTGAATCAGGCTGTGGCGAATTTTTTCGGGATCACGGGCATTATCAGTCAGTGCCTGCATGTCGGCAATCATGATAAATGTTTCGTAGTCACCGGAGTTTTGTAATGCCACCCGGTTTTTTAATGAACCAACGTAATGGCCGATATGCAGCTTGCCGGTTGGTCTGTCACCTGTCAAAATAATCTTCTTTGTCATCATATCCATCCTTTCAAAAAACGCCCTATTGCTTTAACAATAGGACGCTTATACGTGGTACCACCTAAATTGCGACTACTATTTAGCCACCGCTCTAGACGATATGGGCGTCACCCTTTTAATAAAACCAATTCGTCTCGTCGTGGCCGTTTTCAGCTAATCGACCTCTCTGTTACTGACGATTCTACTCACTTTTTAATAACAATTTAATTTTACTGATAAACCACTTAAAAGTAAACCCTGTTTAATCGGAATTTAAAGAAGTTTGTTCGTTAATAACCGGCGGATAAATCAACCTGATTGATGGCAATGGTACCGGTCTGAATGAATGTGGTCAGGTTCTTGTAGAAAATGTCAAAGGCTGCCTGCCCATATTCACGAAAACCTCCAGAAATATGTGGCGTGATGATGACATTATCCATCTCCCATAACGGCGACGTTGCCTCAAGCGGCTCATTTTCAAAGACGTCCAATGCGGCACCAGCCAGTTGATGGGTATCCAGTGCGTCAATCAGCGCCTTGGTATCCACCGAGGGACCACGACCGACGTTAATAAAGACCGGCTGATTTTCCATCTGGTCAAAGAATGCCGGATTAAAGAAATGCCGGGTCTCAGTGGTCAACGGCATAATGTTGACTACAAAGTCCGCCTTAGCAGCTTCGACTGTACCGGATTTGTCAGTCACAACCCGGTCAAAATGAGCAGCGGGACGGCCATGGCGACTAACGCCGATCGTCGTGACCCCGAAGGCTTTGAGCTTCTCAGCAATCCCCTGGCCAATATGTCCAGTCCCAAAAATGACAACCGTGCGATTCGTCAATGTGTAGATCTGGTTGCGAATTTGATCGCCAATCCATTCGTGTTCACGGCGAGCCGCATGACTGGCCACGATGCCACGGGCAAATGATAGGATGTAGGCAAGCACCATTTCACTGATCGGCTCAGCATGAATGCCACTCACGTTTGCCAGTGAAATCTGTTTTGCCTTAAATTCAGCCAACGGAAAATAATCCACACCAGCAGAGTTGGACTGAACAAACTTGAGCTTGTTGGATTGTGCCAGAACAGATTCGGCAGGCTTGCCCCAGCCGTAGATGACGTCGATGTTTTTGGCGTTATCGCCTAATTCGTTACCGTCAATGACTTCAACATCGCCTAAAGCGGCCAATTTGGCGCGGTTTTGAGCACTCAGTTCAAACAGATTTAAAATTTTCATAAGTCCATCCCTTTCGTTTCTTACATGAAAAAGTATACGCTCCAAACAGACGCAAAAAAAGAAAAGTCGTTTGGTGAAAAACAAACCGACTGATGAATTGACAACGGCCCTCAATCCAACTAAAATTGTCGAAGCATTCTTAATTGAGCGATGAACCGGAATCCGAATGGAGGAACCCTTTTGGAAAACAACGAAAAGAAAACAGAACAGATGCGGGTCGACCAAGTCGTCAAGCGGATCGACAAAAAGATCATCAGCACTGACGAAGAGCTTAATCGGGCCCACGCAGAAACCAAAAAGGTTCAGCAAACCTATTCAGACAACACGTCAGTCAACTATTTTGAAGTTGATGATCGAATTGAAACGAGTGCCGAACTCCAGCAGCAACGGGGTTTGGTTTCCCGATTAACCGAAAACGAAAGTATTTTGAAGAACCAACTTTCGACACTGAAAGATTTAAAAAAGTCTCCTTACTTCGGTCGAATTGATATTCAAGACCAAGGGGATACCGAACCCGAAAAGTTATATATCGGGATCGCGTCATTTGAAAATGAAGACGGTGAATTTTTAGTTTATGATTGGCGGGCGCCAATTTCCAGTGTCTATTACAACGGCACTCTGGGCGAGGTTAGTTACCAAACCCCAATCGGTGAACAAAAAACAACGCTCAAGAAAAAACGTCAGTTTCAAATTGTCGATGGTCAAATTAGAAACATGTTTGACACCAACGAGACTGTTGGTGATGAAATGCTCCAAAGCGCGCTGGGTGAACAGACCGATCAATACATGCAAAATATTGTGGCCACCATTCAACACGAACAAAATGACATCATTCGAGATACCACCAGTAACTTGTTGGTGGTCCAAGGAGTTGCCGGTTCCGGTAAAACGTCGGCGATTTTACAGCGAATTGCCTTTTTACTTTATCACAGCCGAGATACGCTGGAAGCCGACCAAATCATTTTATTTTCACCCAATAAACTTTTCAGTCACTATATCTCTGAAGTCCTGCCAAGTTTAGGTGAGCGTAACATGCGGCAAGTGACGTTCGATGAATTTATCGACAACCGCTTGAAGGGATTAAATGTCCAAAGTTTGTTTGAGCGTTACGAAACTGATGGCACCTTGACGGAGCAACAGCGCTATGTGCGTGCTTTCAAGGAATCCGCCAAGTTTATGGATGAACTGCAGGAATATTGTGACAACCTCTCTTCGTCGCAAATTTTCTTCAGTGACATTATCTTTAACGACACGCCTTTCTTCACCAAAAAAGAAATCAGTCGGATCTTTGATAGTTTCCCAAAAGCGGCCAAGATTTACGACCGCTTCCTGCAGACTAAAAACGCCTTAATTAAGCAATTAAAACGCCGAATTGACGATGAAACAAAAGCGACTTGGGTCAACGACGAAATCGACCAGTTAAGTAACGAAAAGTATCATGATCTACTGTCCGGAAAAGCGCTTGGTGAATTCCAAAATGAAGACGATGAACGCTTTTATATCGCCAGAAAAATTGTTGCAAGCCGCCTGCGCGTTGTCTACGACGCCATCTTTAACGACAACTTCTTTGATGCCTACCTGCAGTACGCCGATTTCTTAAAAACGGTCGACTTACCGCAAAATATTAAACAACCCCAGTGGCAGCAAACCATCGACGAATTTAGCCAGTCAATTGAGTTTCATTCAATCAAGCTCGATGATTGTGCCCCACTGCTTTACATGCGCGATTACATGTGTAACAGCGGCCAAAATAACACCATGAAGTATTTATTTGTCGATGAAATGCAGGATTATTCCGTCGCTCAGCTGAAATATCTGCGATACGCATTTCCTCAAACCAAGTGGACCCTGCTGGGCGATAGTGAACAAGCCTTATTCAAGGATGTTGAACAGCCCGAAGAAATTTTAAACAAGTTAAATTCGGCCTTTCACGTCCGCCGTTCACGCTTGATCAGCTTAATGCGGTCCTATCGATCGACTTTGCCAATTACAGATTTTGCCAAATCCATCCTGCCAAACGGCGACGATATTCAGGCATTTAACCGTCCCGGAGACATCCCTGAACTGATCTTGGCTACGGACTTTACTGATGGCATTAAACAATTGGAACGGGTCATTACCAAACAGCGAAAACACTATCAGACGGTTGCTGTCTTGACCAAGAATATGACTGAGGCAGAGCAGGTATATAAGCAGCTGCACGCCAAAGGTGACGTGACCCTGCTAAAAGATGCTGACAGGACACTTCCAAGTGGCTTATTGGTCTTGCCGATCTATTTGGCCAAGGGATTGGAATTTGATTCGGTCATCGCTTGGGACACTTCCGAGAAAAACTACCCGGATGAAAGCCTACTGGGAACTTTATACACGATCATTACACGAGCGATGCATCACCTCACTTTGATCAGTCTGGGTGACGTCACACCAATTATTGCCAATAGCACATTAAGCAACAGCAAAATTAAAATTGAAAAAAAGATTCAAAAGTGATTACCAATTTAAACAATCAGTTACAAAAGTCCACTTCCGGGTTTTAAGAGGAAGTGGACTTTTATGATGTTTAAAACTGATTGATTCACTGAACTGAATTGTCGGAAAACAACCGCCAGAATTAGACAAGGTATTGAATATCGCTGGCAAATGTCGGGTAGGCCAAAATTTCTTGATTGAAATCACTGATTTTCATGTGCTGGTTGATCATTAACGTAAAGATATTAATTAAATAATCGGCGTGATTGCTTAAGATCGTCGCCCCAACGACGGTTTCATTGTTCCGGTCAATCACGACTTTGGCTTTGGCGACCGGCTCATTTAACCGGTGGTAACTGTACCATTTGTGCATATCATTGGTAATCAGTAAGTATTGGTCGTTATCAGCAGCGATACTGGCCGGTACGCCAACTTGAGCCAGTGATGGTTGGCCAAAGACCATCGTGGGAATCGCCTTGAAGGCAATTGGAGCCGGGTCGCCGCCAAAATACTTGGCCAAATACCCCGCTTCATATCCAGCAACCGGCGTTAACTTAGGCTGCTCGGTGCTGACCACATCCCCCATCGCAAAAATAGTTGGGTTGGTGGTTTGTAGATGTTCATTGACAACCACGCCATGTCGGTCAACATTGACGCCAACGTTCTCCAAGCCAAGGGTATCGACGTTCGGCGTCCGACCCGCCGTCGCAAAGACCATATCCGTCGGCAGCTGGAATTGATCACCTTCAAGGACAAATTGGGCGCCAACCTGCGTTATTTGGGAAACTTCCGTATTGAAATGAAAATCAATTCCGATTTCGCTGAGATGGTCGA
Source organism: Lentilactobacillus sp. (assembly GCF_040773105.1). Classification (NCBI taxonomy): domain Bacteria; kingdom Bacillati; phylum Bacillota; class Bacilli; order Lactobacillales; family Lactobacillaceae; genus Lentilactobacillus; species Lentilactobacillus sp. The sequence goes on along the minus strand of NZ_JAXGWW010000030.1, from coordinate 5,633 downwards.
TGGCTTGTTGGACCAGCTGTTGGTCAAATTGCTTCAGTGGCCGATCATTATGGTGGATCAAATGGACCTTGGCGCCTGCAGCCCGAGCAATTCCTGCCAATTCAAAGCCGATATAGCCACCGCCGATAAAAGTGACGTCACTTGGCATCTCATCTAAATTCAAAAAATCGGTACTGGTTTTGAAGTACTGGTGACCAGCAATATCAGGAATTGATGGTCGTTGTCCGGTTGCGATCACAAATTTATCTGCTGACAGCTGCTCGTTTCCGGCCTCAACCAGCCCTTCCGCGTTAAAGTGGGCGTGCTCGTGATAGGTGTCGACACCGTCAGCGGTTAGTGAATTCTGAGTGGCACTTGAAATTGGGTTTGTATACTGACGCTTTTTGCGCATCAAGTCCGGCCAATTCACCGAAACCCGGCCGGAAATCCCATTTCCCTGCATGTCATTGACCAGTTGGGTGATTTCTAATCCCGAGAGCAATATCTTTTTGGGATCACATCCACGATTCGGACACGTCCCACCAAATAAATTATCTTCGACGACAGCGACAGTTTTGTTTTGCCGGCGTAAGGAATGTGCCAGCGATGCGCCGGCAACCCCACCACCTAGGATGACCACGTCGTATTGTTTTGTCATGAATAATTCCTCCTCAAATAATCCCAAGAAACCCGTTATCACCGGCCGTTTCAAGCTGGCAATGATTTAAAACGATATTTCATAAATCCATTGTAGTCTACTTGACAATTATTTCCACATACTGTTAATTGACAAGTCCCTTAGGAATTTGTATCTTAGAGGTTGTAGTTAAAATTTTGTTAAATTGAGGTGTACCATGGTTCATGCACTTTGGCGCCAATTTCCGCGGATTAATTTAAAATTAATCGCTTTGGAACCTTATTTGCTTAACGCAGTAAATCTTTCCAATCAGCCCAGTCATCATAAGATTGTTGACTTATTAAAATCAGGCGGCAAGTTTCTTCGCCCCGGGTTCTTTTACATATACTCCGAGTTTGGCGAATCCGTCGACCCGGCAGTCATTAAAGCCGGTGCCGCGGCAGTCGAATTACTCCATGTCGCAACGCTCATTCATGACGATGTGATTGATGAGTCTCCTTTGCGTCGCGGAGTTGCCACCATTCATACCCAATATGGCCAAAAAAACGCCATTTACGCCGGTGATTACCTGTTTACGTGTTACTTTAACCAGGTCCTCAAATCAACGCAGGATCCGGCTGATATGAAGCGACACATCGACGCCATGCAGGTTATCCTGACAGGCGAATTGGACCAAATGAAGTACAACTTTAATCAACAGTTGACGTCTGCCGATTATTTCCATGAAATTACCGGAAAAACCGCCGAGTTGTTTAAACTTTGTTTTCAGCAGAGTGCCATTGTGACCCATGCAGCACCAGAAATCGTTGAACTGGGCGGCGAAATTGGGATTACAATTGGCCAGGCTTACCAAATTTTAGATGATATTTTAGATTACAGCGGCGATACAACGCAAACTAAAAAACCCGTCTTAGAAGATCTGAAGTCGGGGGTCTATACCCTGCCGCTGATTTTTGCCAACCAATTGGTACCAGACTCATTGAAGCCACTGCTGGACAAAAAAGATCAATTAACGGATACAGACATTCAAGCCATCAAAGCGATTGTCATTCAATCTGGTGGCCTAAAAAAAGCCATTGAGGTTGCAGATGAGTTGACTGATAAGGCACTTGGGCTCATTGCCAAGTTACCGGAACAGAAATCCAAACAGGATCTAGAAAAATTGACCCGCATGTTGCTGACGCGCAAACAGTAAGTGAGCGGTCATTAAAAACAAGAGGAGCGGTGGCAAAACAACTGTTTTGTCGTCGCTCCTCTTGTTTTTATTATCGGTAAAAGTATCCGATCAACCGAATTTCAGATCACGCTCTTCCGCGATCCAAATCGTACAATTGTCTAAATCTGGCTTCGGTTTGATAGAGCTCCTGGGGTGTCCCCTGCATATCAAATTCGCCATTTTCCATAAATCTGACCTGATCGACGTGGGTAATTCCCGCCAAGTGGTGGGTTACCCAGATAATCGTCTTATCATGCAGTAACTCAAAGACCTTATCCAACAACTTCTTTTCGGTAATTGGATCCAGACTGACGGTTGGCTCATCCAAAATGATGATCGGTGCATCCTGCAACAAAATTCTGGCAAGTGATAACCGTTGTCGTTCACCGCCTGAGAATCGTTTGCCGGCTTCTTGCACTTCCGTATCATACTTATCCGGCAATGACTCGATTAAATCTTTCAATCCAACGGCCGCCAAGGCATCTTTAACTTGTTGATCAGATGCGTTCGTGTTACCCAATCGAACGTTATTCATAACCGTCGTATCAAACAAATAAGGCTGCTGATCCAAAATCCCAAACAGTGAGGATCGAATTGATTGCAGGTTCAAAATGTTTTGACCGTTAATCAAAACTTCCCCGTCAGTTGGCGTCAAATCACCAACCACTAATTTTAAGAAAGTACTCTTTCCAGTCCCACTTGGGCCCAGTAAGGCAATTTTTTCACCGGGATGAATATCCATTGAAATGTGTTTAACCACGTTTCGATTACCATCTTGATATTTGAAAGTGAGTTGGTTGATTTTCAGCTCTTTAAAAGAACCGGCCAATTTCTGTTGATCGATTGGCTTGTCGTCACTGCTATCCAAAGCATTAACCCGTTCAATTGAGCGTCGGTAAACCGGCCATTCGCTGGCACCCTGGCTCATATTAACAAACGGCGAAACTGCCGGGAAGATTGCCAAGGCAAAGGCAGCGACCCAGTTCGCCATCGATTTGGTAGCTGTAAATTGATAAGCCGACCAAACCAATAACGTAATCGTGGTCAATAAGATAATAAATTGAACAAAGAATTCACGCCACCATTGGAAATAGTGATCCTGTTTTCGTAAAGCGGCAATCTCTTTAATCGGCTTTTTCTGCAGGTTCATAAAATCAGTGTAACGGCCTGAAATCAACCAGTCACCCAATCCCATAACTTCATCGGTCAAATTGGTATAAAATTCGTGTTGAATCTGATGCTGTTTGAACTCACGGACCCCGTTAGTGGCAACCGACATCAACGGCATAATGATCGTGATAATCCCCAATAATAACAATAGCAGCAAGCCGACCGCCCAGTTGAGCGACCCGACGCCAATCACGACGAAAATATATAACAGCCACCCAATTACCATCGGAAAGACGGTTCTCAAGTAGAGGTTTTCGATGTGGTCAATATCATCAGCCAAGATACTTAAAATATCCCCGGTCTGATGGGCCCGCTGAATGGCCGAGGCCTTTTTTTCGACTGTTTGATACAGCTTTTTTCTAAAATCAGAGACAATTCTTAACACCCAGTTATGACTGGTCAATCGTTCAACATACCGAAAGACTGGCCGGGCAATCCCAAAGGCCCGGGCCAGGACAACCGGGACGTAAATATAAATAATGCTTGATGGCCGCCGAGCCGCCTCACTAATCAGAAAGCCGGAGTTAAACATCAACGCACCGCCTGAAAAGAAGGTCATAAAGCCCAAAAACAAAACCAGAATCAACAAACCTTTGTATTTTCTCAGGTAAGGCATGACCCAGGTATCGTTTGCGAACGTTTTGCGGAAATTTTTCATAGATCAGCCGCCTCCATTTCAGAACGAAGTTTGACGTAATCACCATTGCGTTTGGCCAATTCGTCGGGTGTTCCCTGTTCAACCACGCGCCCGTGATCCATGACGAGCACATAATCCATCTCACCAATCCAGTGAAGTCTGTGGGTGGCGAAGAAAACCAAATGGTCTTCAAAAACCGGCAGGATATCCTTTTTCAAGCTGGCTTCAGTTTCAATATCCAAATGGGCAGTCGGCTCATCAAATAGCAGGACTTTTCTGCTTGGATCCAAAAACGCTCTGGCAAGGGCAATTCGTTGTGCCTGACCCCCACTGACGGTCCTGGCACCTTCACCAATCATGGTGTTCAAGCCATCCGGAAGCGTCTTAATCCAATCGCTTAATCCGGCCTTCTCAGCGGCATTTTCAATTGCCTCCGTGGTCGCATCCGCCACATAAAAGGAAATGTTATCAGCCAATGTTGCGTGGAATAAATACGGATTTTGTGGAATGTACAAAAAGTTTTTCTGCCACGCAGCCTGGTTCAAATGTGGTAACGACTTGCCGTTTAAAATAATTTGATCTTTCTTGTCCGGTGATAAGAAGCCGCCAATTAAGTTGATCAAAGTCGATTTACCAGACCCGGATGCGCCAATAATGCCAATCTTTTGCATCCCTTTAATATCGACATTAATGTCTTTTAACGTCGCTTCTTCAGTATCTGGATAGGTTAAGGCAACCTGATCCAGCTTAAGTGTCGATTCGTTATCCCATTTGAATGCCGGCATGATTTCACGTTCACTCATTTCGGGTTCGTTCAAAACGTCCAAGACAGCCGTCATGGCATTCTTCCCGTTCAAAGTGGCGTGGTAATCGTTTGCAAAATTTCTGATTGGCAAAAAGTATTCAGGGGCCAAAACCAGAATCGTCAGGGCCGGCAACAATAAGACTTTGCCGTCCATCAAATCAAAACCAAGGAAGACGGCAACCACGGCAATTGACAACGTGGTGAAGAAGTCGAGGGCAAAGGTGGACGTCAACGCAATTTTTAAGGTGGACATAGTTTCTTTTCGATAAGATTCACTGACGTCATAAACGTTATCAGCGTATCGTTTGGACAACCCTAACTGTTTAAGGGTTGGCAACCCCCGCAAGGTATCAACAAAGTGATTGGATAATCGCTGATAGCCTTCATACTGACGGTCGGCTTTGCTCTGCGCTGCGAGGCCAAGAATAATCATAAACAAAATGATAATTGGAAAAATAGCAAATAAGAAAATTGCCTGTTCCCAGCGCAGGAAAAGGACGTAAAGTAAAATCAGCCACGGTGTAATCGACATATCCAATATTTTGATGACCACCAGCATTAAATAAGTCTGGACCTGATCAATTCCTTCCAGAGCCATCGTGACAATGTTTCCGGTTCCCCGTTTATCAATCTCTGCAGGACCCAGTCGAAAAATCTTCGCCATCAGGTCTTCACGCATATCGCCACTGGTCTTTTCGACAAATGGAAACAGCACCCGATTCTCAGTCACCGTCAGTAAATGACGGGCTAAAAAGGCGATGGTGAACACAATCGTTGGTGCAACAATCGTGTTAATCGACTGCAAATTCCATAAATTAACAATGGCAATCGAAAGCGCCCGTGCCTGAGCAATTATTGCGACTGCTTGAATGAATACTAATACTGCCAAAATCGCAGCGTATTTTTTCATCCCGGGCAGATCGAACAATCTTTTATCAATCAAACTTTTCACTCCCCCATCTGAAAAATTAACTTACAAACTCTAGTATAAAGAATTATTGCGCACAATGAAATATCAGAAAGCAAAGTATTTGGATGTTTTAGGTGTTTTTTAAATAGGAAAGGGGCTGTGATAAAATTAACGTTTTGCCAACGGCCCCCTTGCTTTTTTTATTTTATATAGCCGGAACGTGTGCCAAAAGGCCGCTTCCTAGGCATAACTACGAATAACTTTCCGAGCTTTCAGCTC